>CAJXUF010000066.1 GCA_913061175.1 uncultured Psychrobacter sp. | reverse complement strand
GTGGGCTCGGAGATGTGTATAAGAGACAGTCATTGATATGGATAAGGTCGCATGAAAGAACCAAAAGCCAGATTTGTCTTGGCAGAGGCCACGCTCGCTGAAGTCAACAAACAACTAAAACTTAATATGCTAGTGATGGCAGCAGTAGTTTTCGTGTTGTTTATGAATATTATGAAGTTTATGGCAGAAAAAAGCTTTTTCTACGCGATGCTCGCAGTAGTCATGATCTGTTTTTTATTTTTCATACAAAAAGCTCGCCGTATTCTTACGCTAAGAAAACAAGAGCTTATCCATAAATAAAAAGTATAAGCATAAATAAAAATACAGATGAAAGTACCAAATATAGGATAGCTATGACTGCTTATTACAAATTTATTAAACGAGAATTACAAGAGGACGGTGTCAGTGTGGCGCATTATCAGCCAACCAAGCATGCACAAGGTGCTTGGAATGAGCATGAGCAGCATATGGCACCAGCAACAGGCCTACTGACAGCTGAGATCAACAGCTTTGCGCCACAACCTAATACTCGTATCGCACGTGTGAGCCTCGATATCTTGGGGCTAATACCACTTGACGATTTTACTATCACTACTCGCTGTATCCGACCGGGTAAGACTATTGAGCTGGTCGAAGCGGTCATGAGTAGCCGTGGCCGCGATGCTATCATTGCAAGAGCGTGGCGACTGATTACTCAAGATACCAGCGAGATTGCCGGACTTGAAGATCAACTAGCAGAGTATAAACCTGAAGAGTTGCCAGTTTGGGAAGGCATGAAAGGCTGGCCGGGCGGCTTTATCGAAAGCGTACGTCTAGTAGCGACAGAAGACCGTCGTGCTGGTCGCGGTATGGTATGGATTACCAATGATCTCGACATGATTGAAGGCGAGCCGACTGATGACTTGGTGCATCTGTTAGGTATGGTCGATACTGCCAATGGTGTTGTACCAAGATTGGGTCTTGGTTTATCTAAGTTAGAATGGATGTTTCCCAATACTGATTTGCAAATCCATATGCATCGCTCGCCAAAAGGTCGCTGGCTCGGTATCGAGGCTGTACAACAATATGGCGATGATGGTATCGGACTGACAAGTGCAGTATTGCACGATGTACATGGGCCCTTTGGTCGTAGTGAGCAAATCCTTACTATTCGTCCGATGCCACGTTAAAAACTAAGAGTCAGTCAGGCTATAGTTTTGCAAAATGAAATGATACGTTGTAATCAATTGATTATACAAATAATAGAGAAATGGTTTTAATAGTAGCTAACAAGACAATATTACTAAAAAGATAATATTACTAACAAGCCGATGTTAATCGACATAGAGGTTACTATGAAAACCCATACTCAATTTTCAAAAAAGCTGACGACTCTCTGGGATATATTGATAGAAGCATATTCAGAGTAGTTGCTGTTGTTTGCACTTTGATTGCTATATCAGAAAATGACTGAGCAATTAAATAACCAAGTAAGTAAAAACCAAGCAAACAAACAATTGATACCAGAACACCGCCTTGGTAAACAAGCGCGGTGTTTTTTATTGAATAAAGATTTTGAGCTTGAATTTTTTCTCAATGCCCCTATTAGTATAGACAGTTTAACGGTATTACATAAGGCAAGTTCTCTAACATTATGAGAACGGCTTTAGTGAGTATATCGTTATCTGATAATAGGTCTTTCATAGAATTTAAAGGAGTTTTTATGAGTGAAGCAACTCAAGCTGAAGGTCTGAATCCAGAATTAAAAAAACATACGTTTGAAGCGGAAGTGGCGCAGTTACTGCATTTGGTAACGCATTCACTATACTCTAACGCTGATATTTTTGTCCGCGAGTTGGTATCTAATGCGTCGGATGCTTGTGATAAGTTGCGCTTTGAAGGCACAAATGATGATAGCCTTTATGAAGATGATGGCGAATTAAAAATCCGCATCGCTGTTGATGAAGCTGCCAAAACTATTACCTTTACCGACAATGGTATTGGTATGAACGAAGCTGACGCAATCGAAAATTTAGGTACGATTGCTAAATCAGGCACCAAGGCGTTTTTGGACAAATTGTCTGAATCACAAAAGCAAGACGGACAATTGATTGGTCAGTTCGGTGTTGGTTTTTACTCAGGTTTTATCGTGGCTGACACCATCAGTGTTGAATCACGCAAAGCGGGCGAGCCTGCGGATAAGGGCGTGCGCTGGGTATCAGATGGTACTGGTAGTTTTACTGTTGAACCTATTACCAAAGACACACGCGGTACGGCGATTACTTTGCATCTAAAAGAAGAATATAGCGAGGGCGAAGATAACTATTTAGATCGCAGCAAAATCAAGCGCTTGGTTAATAAATACTCTGACCATATCAGTCTGCCAATTCAGATGCGTAAAGAGATCTGGCAAGAAGATGTAAAAGAAGACGAAAACGACGACACGCCTGCTGGTGGCGAGATGGTACTCACTGATGAGTGGGAAACAATCAACAAAGCCAGTGCACTATGGACTCGCTCAAGCTCTGAAATTGAAGATGGTGAATATGTCGATTTTTATAAGAATATCTCTTATGACATGGATGCGCCGCTTACTTGGACGCATAACCGTGTAGAGGGTCGCGTACAGTATACGCAGCTATTATATATCCCTAAAAAAGCGCCAGTTGATCTATACACTCGTGAGCAGCAGCATGGTCTAAAGCTATATGTGAAGCGCGTTTTTATTATGGACGAAGCTGAGCAATTGCTACCGATGTATTTGCGTTTTGTGAAAGGTGTGATTGATTCGGCAGATTTGCCATTGAACGTGAGCCGTGAGCTACTACAAGAGTCACGTGATGTAAAATCTATTCGTGATGGTAACGCTCGCCGTATCTTGACCTTACTCGCAAGCCTTGCTAATAGCGAAGACAGTGACAAGCAAGAGAAATTTGCCCAGTTCTATGCAGAGTTCGGTGATGTCATCAAAGAAGGTTTAGGTGAAGACGCAGGCAATCAAGAACGTATTGCTAAGCTATTGCGTTATGCTACCAGCACCCAAGACGGCTTGGTGACAAGCTTCGAAGATTATAAAGGTCGTATGAAAGATGGCCAAAAAGCTATCTACTACCTCACCGCTGATAATCTAGCCGCTGCGAAAAACAGCCCGCAACTTGAGTTATTTAAGAAAAAAGGCATCGAAGTTATCTTGATGACCAGCCGTGTGGATGAATGGGCAATGAACTTCTTGACCTCATTCGATGAGACACCGCTGCAAAACATCGCGAAAGGCGCCGTAGATTTAGGCGACTTGCAAGATGATGAAGAAAAAGCGGAAGCGGAGAAAGCCCAAGAAACGCTAAAGCCTGTTGTTGATAAACTAAAGGCTGCATTGGGTGAGCGTGCTAAAGACGTCAAAGTGTCTACTCGTTTAGTCGATAGTCCAGCTTGCTTGGTTGTAGGTGAAGGTGAGTTATCGCCACAAATGATTCAGATGCTACAGCAAATGGGTCAGGACGTACCAGCAAGTAAGCCAACACTAGAAGTAAACCCGGATCATCCACTCATTAAGAAGCTTGAAAGTAGTAAGCAGTTTGATGATTTGGCACAAGTGATCTTTGATCAAGCATTATTGGCAGATGGCGGTCAGCTAGACGATCCAGCCGCTTACCTAAAACGCGTCAATGAGCTATTGATGAGATAATGTTTAGTAATTAGCAAAAAAGGGAGGCTTTATATAAGAGGCCTCCTTTTTTATTTGAATTTTTGGCCAAATTTTAGTGAATTTTACAAATCAGCCTTATCCTCTTAACCGACAATCCGTTACAATCGCGATAGATTAGCGAGCTAAAATATTAGGCAATGCTAGTCATCTTCTATAATCACTCCATCGTGAATTCAATATAAATCGATGTCTGCATGCTGTACAAAAAATCGTCAACTGATTACACCGCGCGGCTGTTACATTAAGGTAATTATCATTGAGTCATTTTATTTTTCTCGACTGGCTAGAGGTCTAAGTCTTTGTCACTTACGTCGTTAAAAACCGTCTCGCTTCAGCGTTTTTCGCTCAATTTCGCTGCCAATATTATTGCAACCTTATGGATGCTGGTGGGCTCAACACGGGCTTTTTCTTGGGTTAAACCTACTTTTGTACAGTTTGCCGTATTTGCACTATTGGCGCTTGGTAGTAATGTCTTATTTTCATGGTTAGCTGCTGAAAGTGGCAGTATATTTAATGAGCAAGGATTGGTCAGTTATTTGATCTGGCCGATGATTATTTTGCTTGGTGGTATCATTTTGGCTCGGCGAGCGAGCAACCAAGCCTTGGTATTTGTACCAGTAGTGCTGTGGTTGGTCGCCGATACATTGTCAGCCTTATTACAGAGCTTGGTGCAGTTTTTTGGTAGCTATGGTTGGTTGCCAAATTGGAGTTATTCGTTCTTACCAGTACTGTTTTTAGTATTGTTCTTATGGCAAACGCTAGCGCTATTGTGGATTTTCTCCCGTCGTCTGCGTATACCATGGTGGGAGCGAATCATTGTATTGGTTGGCGCGGTGGCGTTGCTGACCATCTGGCAGCGTAATGTCGCTGATCAGCCAATTTTTAAGCAAATACCTGTAGAGCCTGTACTAGAAGAGGCGGCACTATATCAGCAGCCACGTCTATTACAGCAAGCATTGGATAGTATAGACCCAAGTATCGATGGCAAAACTGACTGGTACTTTATGGGAGTTGCGGGGTTTTCTGATCAAAATGTCTTTCGCTCTGAGATTAATAAGGTACGCGAGCTGTTTGATGTGCGCTTTGGTACCAGCGGGCATTCACTATCGCTGATCAATAATACTTATAGTTGGCTAGATGAACCAATTGCTACTAAGACCAGCATTTTGCGTGGCCTAAAGAAAATCGGTCAGCAGATGAATGCTGATGAAGATGTATTGTTTTTGACGTTGTCTTCACATGGTAATCAGGATATTGTCCAATTGGCAAATCCGCCGCTTGCGATGGATAATTTAGATGCTATATGGTTGCGTGACGCGCTAGACGCATCTGGTATCCGCTGGCGTGTGATAGTGGTGTCTGCCTGCTATTCAGGTTCGTTTATTGACGAATTAGCATCGCCAACCACGGTAGTGATTACTGCATCAGCTGCTGACAAAGCGTCGTTTGGCTGCACCAACACGGCTGAGATGACCTATTTTGGTCAAGCATTTTTTGCTGAAAGCCTACGAGGGAATACCAGTTTTGAGTCGGCTTTTAAAGATGCCAGTATACGGGTCAATGAGCGTGAGAGCGCCATGGGCTTTGAGTCATCAGAGCCGCAAATGGTGATTGGTAGCTTAATGGAGACAGCATTACCTGCATTTGAACAAGTATTGTTTGATAAGGCGCGCCCATCTGTTGCTAGTATTACGAATAATACTACTTCTACAACGGTTAATATTCTACCTGACAGTGCTACTAATATATCGGTAGACGAAGTAGAGATAGCTGCTGAATAGCTAAATAAATACAAAGTATGATTTGGCATTTAATAAATGCCAATATCAGATTTACTATTAGATGATGAGCATTTATTAAACATCGTCATTGGTTCTATTTTGAATAAAAGGATATCATTCATGCAAAATTCCTATAGTCATAGTTTATCTACCAATAAACAGCTTACCCAAAAAAGCGTGAATCGTTGCTTTAACGGTGAGCAGCATTATTATAGTCACGAGTCGACGTCTACCAAAACCTCTATGACGTTTAGTATTTATTTACCTGATGAAGCTTTGGCTGGACGACGTTGTCCTGCGATATTGTATTTATCAGGTTTGACATGTAATGCCGATAACGTCACTCATAAAGCGCATTTTCAGCAAAAATGCAGCGAGCTTGGTATGATACTTATCGCACCTGATACTTCGCCTAGAAGTAGTGAAGACAGTGATGTACCAAACGACGATCGCTATTTTGTCGGTCAAGGTGCAAGCTATTACGTTGACGCGACCCAAGCGCCGTGGTCAGACAACTTTAACATGCAAAGCTACATCGTCGATGAGCTATATGACTTACTACGTTCAGAGTTTCCCATTCACAGCATCGGTGTCACAGGACACTCAATGGGTGGTCATGGTGCGTTATTGCTAGGGTTTAAGTTCCCAAGCAAGTTTGTCAGCGTATCGGCTTTATCGCCAGTATGTGCGGCGAGTGAGTCTGCATGGGGGCAAGCTGCCTATACAGAGTACTTCGGTGATGATAAGTCTCTATGGGCGCAAGCCGATGCCTCACAAATGATTGAAAAGGTTGGCCAGCAATATTCGAGCATTTTGGTTGATCAAGGCGCAGCTGATAATTTCTTAGCAGAAGGTCAGCTACAGACCTCTAAACTACAAGATGCTTGTGCAAAAGCCAAACAGCCCTTAACATTACGCTACCAAGCGGGGCATGACCACAGCTATTATTTTATTCAGACGGTGATTAATGATCATATCGAACATCATTGGCATATGGCTCAAATGAGCTAAGATGCCCTGCAGATGACCGTGATACATTTTTCGCTATTCCATTCATGCTCAACAGGTAATTTTTATGGCAGGTTATCAAGATTTGACAGCTTCTAATCCAAAGAATAAGTCAGCAGATACGAGCTCTACAAAAGCGACTATGCAAGCTGATATGGATGCTGCTCTACAAAACAAACAACGTAGCAATGATTATAATGATGAAGTGTCTCAAGCTAAGTCAGACGAGCTGATTGCAAAAACCGTCAATGACGCTGGTGATAGAGTACTTGATGACGTGCAAATATCTCGTGTGATAGAGATGGCATGGGAAGATAGAACGACATTCGGTGCCATAGAGCATAGCTACGGTCTCGATGAGACTGGGGTTATCAAGCTCATGCGCCAAGAGCTAAAGCCGTCATCTTTTCGCTTATGGCGTCAGAGAGTAAGCAATCGTGCTACCAAACATGAGGCAAAGCGCTCTTTCGAAGTTGGCCGCGCTTATTGCAAAACTCAATATAAGCAGCGCTAAACCATTAAGTATTTAGCATCAATATATAAAAGGCTCTCAGTATATGTGAGCCGCTTGAAATTTTCTTTTTAATTTATCAATATCTTATATAAACATGAATTAGGTAGCTCAATTATGAACAGTCCTGCTAAACCTTATCTTATTGCACCGTCGATACTCTCAGCTGATTTCGCGCGGTTGGGCGAAGAAGTGGAGAAGGTACTAGAATCGGGTGCCGATGTGATTCATTTTGATGTAATGGACAATCATTACGTACCCAATTTGACGTTTGGTAGCATGATTTGCAAGGCATTGCGCGACTATGGTGTTGAAGCGCCAATTGATGTACATCTGATGGTTTCACCTGTCGATAGTATGATTGAGCAGTTTTTGGAAGCGGGTGCTAGTATCATTACCTTCCATCCAGAAGCCAGCGCTCATATCGATCGCTCACTTCAACTGATCAAAGATGGCGGTGCAGAGTGTGGCTTGGTATTGAACCCAGCGACACCATTACATTATCTTGATTATGTTATGGATAAAGTAGATCAGATTTTATTGATGAGTGTGAACCCGGGCTACGGTGGACAGTCGTTTATCGATAGTACTTTAGATAAAGTCCGTCAGGTACGTCAGCGTATTATTACTAGTGGTCGAGATATTCGATTGGAAGTTGATGGCGGTATCAAAGCCAGTAATATACGTGCGATTGCTGAAGCGGGCGCTGATATGTTCGTTGCGGGTTCTGCAATATTCAATCAAGAAGATTATAAAGCGGCTATCGATGAGATGCGCGCAGAGTTGTTATTAGCCAACAACAGCTAGCGAGTGTGATATGGTTAATAAACGCTATTAGCCATGCCATAATAATATTAGAATGTGCTGTATAACTTATGACTATATAGTTAATCCTCTATAAAAGAGCGACAGCGTTAACCTCGCTTGAAGTATCACGTATACATCTGCACTCAGTTGCCCTGTATCTCTTTTAAATTGAATTAACTCTATATAATGGTCAGTCACGTAAAGGTGAAATATGGACACAAACAATTCTAGCAGTTCAACAGAGCCTTCTGAGCAAGTAAACTCTCATGAGACGTTGAATCAGCAGGCTAAGCAATCACTTGAAAGTGAAACATCGCAGCGCAGCTTGGTGCCTAGAGGTATTACCGTTGGCTTAGCGATGTTTGCACTTGTACTTAGTTTGGCAGGTTATGGCTTTCGCCTGATGGTAGGTGATGATGTTGAAACAGTGCTGCGTCATGCTGCGGTCATTGTGCCTGCATTTATGTTAGGCATTCCGCTGTTTTTTTGGGTAGGCTCTCGCATACTCAATAAAGTTAAGGGCCTTCATATCGAAAGTTGGAATGCGATTAGTTTGGGTTATTTGACCTCTTGTATATCGATGCTATGGCTCATGGGTACTTACAGTTAAGTTGTTTAGCTGCAGATATAATGCTTTTCCGCGCCTGTATCGTTTATTCGCATCTATATTGTTTATTCACGCCTATATAGTGTCGTAATATTTTATATTTTTAATCATTAAGCCATGTCCTACAAGCATGACTGGAATTTTATATGAGAATCGTACCAGCCAGTATTGCTAAAATTATCTATCCTAAAGACTTACCAAATGGCTTATTTACCAGCTTAATTATCGCTTGTTTGTTAATGGGGTTGGCGTCACTACGTCACGGAACTGATTTACAAGGTTGGCTAAATGTCATTGAAAACTGGCTGCTTATGCTGCTGATATTGCCCACTGCGACGGCCACCGTTGCACTGCCATTTAAGTATCGTGATCCTAGCCTTGAGCTAAAGCTGGTTTATTACCTTGGAATGTTTGTGGCCTTCTTATTTACATTAGGAAAGTTACGTTATTGGCACTAATATATACAAACGACATGGCATTCAAGTTTGCTTTTATAGCGAAGACTTATGTGACAGCCCTTGAATTTCAATGTTAAAGCGTCCATTGTATGAGTAAGACAGATTTCCCCGCGTTACTGTAAGACGATAGATTTGCCGAATGAGTTTATTTTTAGAAATGACTGCTTTGCAATGACTAGTTTCTCTACCAGTACTAAACGGGATAATAAGGAACATATTAATGCCATACGATATCGATAATGATATAGAAGTAGATAACGAGAGTAGCGATCAATTTGCAGGATTTGCCAAAGAAACCACGTTAGAGTTGGTGGAAGCAGATGATGGCAGATTGTTGTTACGTGATGCTGAACAAGATGAAGCGCCGTTGATGACTATTGATTTTTCTGACAAGCTAAAAGAACTACTTGGTAGCGATACTCAAGCCATTGGTCAACATATGATTCATGCTGCGATTCAGGTCATTATGCAGAAGCAGATGAGTAAGTGGCATGCGCATGTGTATGATAAAGAACCAACGCACTACAGCTGATCTTTAGTTTGTTAGCGAGCTGAAGATAGCTAGATATACAAGCATAAAAAAAGGGTTTATCAATTGATAAACCCTTTTTCTGTTCAAATAATACCACTTATAAAATGAAGATTATTTGATTTTAGCTTCTTTAAAGATCACGTGCTGGCGTACTTTTGGATCAAACTTTTTGATTTCCATTTTGCCAGGCATAGTGCGCTTGTTTTTAGTAGTGGTGTAGTAATACCCAGTACCAGCTGTTGATACTAATTTAATTTTATCTCTCATGATAGCTTTCCTGTAAATGAGGGGTCTTCAAACGATAGGTACGTGTCTCAAAGAGTGAGTTGCCACAATTAATGTAGCAAAACAGCAGCCTAAATGATGAGAGTCATCACCCAGCTGCTATTTTTAACTTAAACTTTTTGACCTTGTGCGCGTAGATCCGCTAACACTTTATCGATACCAAGTTTGTCAATGATGCGCATACCTTTGGTAGACACACGTAGACGTACAAAGCGGTTTTCAGACTCTACCCAAAAACGATGGTTGTGAAGGTTTGGTAGAAAGCGACGACGGGTTTTGTTGTTTGCATGCGAAACATTATTACCCACCATAGGGCGCTTTCCAGTCACTTGGCAAACTCGAGACATGGCGAACTCCTAATCTATGAGGTATGAGTTTTTCTCATACCAGTCTGGGCAAGTTGCACGTTTTTGCGGCATGGACACAGCAAGCGGCAGCTTTGCACCAAACAAAACTATATGAAGGTTGAGCTGGTTTTGCTGCTATCTAAAGGCAAATAACAGGCTGACCAATTCAGAAAATTTTAAAGCCGACATTTATACCATAAAACAGATGAATACTCAAATATTTTTACAATAACTGTCGAATTAAAGGAGGGCTATTATACCCTGAAATGAGCGCTCTATGTTGTTGATTGTTTAATAGTAAAGATTAATTTTTAGTTGTAAGTTATAACAAAAGTCAGTAAAGTTGCTGTTATATATTTAATACAATCTGTTAATACACCAGTATTACTGTAAATCTATGTATCATTACCAATCTCTTTTGATTCTGGGTAATGATTTTTTGCTTATTTGCTCAGATAAATTACTGCTCATGCGGAGTTAAAACATGTCATATACATCCCTGCCCACTTCTAAGTTGTTTCAATTAACAGCACTCACATTATCATTAGCCCTAGCGGGCTGTGGTGGCGGCGGTGACGGTACTGATACTATCGCGCCGGAACCTGACCTAGGAGTGCAACAGCCAGGTACTGGTGATGGGGGCGTTGAAACACCTGCTGCAGAATTAAATATTAGCAACAGTGGGCTAGTAGATGTAGATGGTAATACCATAACTTCTATCGATCTAGAAGGTGCTTATTATGAAGTACAAGTTATGGACGGGAATGATGAGCCTGTCGCAAATGCTAAGGTAACATTCTCGATTGATGCTGATGGTGTTGTGTTATCTCAGACAACATCAGGAGCTAAGTTAACAGATAGTGAAGGTAAAGCTCGAATTTTCGTGAAGCCTAATGCTCCTGAAGTTTCTGGCGCATACACCATCACCGCTAATGCAAGTAATAATGACAATACGGCAATTAATAATTTAACATTTTCCGTACAAGCAACAAATGTAAATCTAAGTGCCCTAACTGTGGTTGACTCGCAGCTTTCTGCAGGTGGTCAAACAGCTATATCATTAATGGCAACTGATACGGAAGGTAACGCTATAAGTGGCATATTAGTCAGTTTGAATGCTAGTTGTGGTCAGCTACCTACTCAAGCAACTTCAGATGAAAATGGTATGATTACATTTGTCTATAAAGCTATAAATACAGACAATACTTTATGTAGTGGGAATGTTCGTATATCGGCTAGTACAGGCAGTTCGGCTACTCAGACGGCCAATCTTACTGTTCAAGCGCCTGAAGCTACTTCTATTGTTTATACTTCAAATGAGCTTACATTAGGTATTCAGAATAGCGGATCATCAGCGACGGGTGAAGCTGAATTTGCAATATATTCAAATAAAACACCGCTCGCCAACGCAGAAGTGACTCTCTCATTAGAAAAGTCTCCTCTCGGATTGACTTTTGGTGTATTAGGAAACAAAAATAGTTTTAATGCTATTACGGATGAAAATGGTAAGGTTTCAGTTAATATTTATCCTGGCAGTACTCCAGGCCCTGTAGAGATAAAAGCAACTTTAGCAACTGATGCTCGTATTAATGCTTTATCAAAAGGCATATCTATTGCTAGCTCTCGTGTAACACAAGATGGAATAAGCTTATCCTTCGGTAAAAATGTGCTGGATTGGAGTTTGGATGGTGATGAAACTTCAGTAGTTGCACGTCTAGTCGATCGTAATGGTAATAAAGTACCCGATGGGACAGTAGTTAACTTTACTGCTGAAGGCGGTAAAGTATCTCCTTCTAGTTGTACAACATCTAATGGTGCCTGTGAAGTTACCTTCTCAACTCAAAACCCTCGCCCTGGTGATGGTCGTGTTAGTATTCTAGCAGTTGTTGAAGGTGAGAAATCATATATAGATAATAATGAAAACAATGCTTGGGATGAAGGAGTTGATACATTGGTCCACAATATTGGAGATACTTTCCGTGATGACAATGAAGACGGCATCTTCCAAATAGGGGAGTTCAATTACCCATTAACTACTCAAGCCAATCAAGTGTGTGAAAACAATATCCAGCAATTTATCCAGCTTAAGTTTCCAACTTTTGCTCAAGATAAGAAAGATCTCTTTGAAAATACCTTTATTGGTAACTTTGTATCGCCAAATAAACCTATGACCTGTAACTCAGGGCTAGATGCAGTAGTACGTTATGAAGGTATTCAGTTGCTATCGAATGGTATTCCAAATATCACGTTATTATCTCCTAATACACAAATCATTACTGCAGCAAATAAAAGAGTAGTTACTCGCATCAATAGCGGTGGTTTCTATGATTTAAACCCAATGCCATCTGGTACTACCATTTCAGGCTCAGTTGTTGACAAAACTAGCGGAGAAGGCAGTGGTAGCTGTACTGTAGAAATGATTGGAGGCCCTGAAGAAGTGCCAGCAATAGTATCTCCTGGTAAACCTGGTGATAATACAGGGACTATTAATACTTTTGCATTAGATGAGTGCGAAGCAGGTGACTATTTCAAAATTTCTGTGACTACTCCTAAAGGTGTGACCACTAATGTTATTTATACTGTTCAGTAAATTCTCATAATTTGTAAACCCCTGACCACGTGTCAGGGGTTTTTAGTTTGTCCTTTCAAAAAACCAAATCACCTTAAATAACCAAAAACAACCAACTCGCTCAGCAAAGTATTGCAAAAAAGATTAAAATAACCGGTTTACTATGCTGTCAGCAATTTTTCAGCGATAAGTCATCATTTTTTATATTGGGCGAATTATGTCAGACAACACTAAAACGGTTTCATTATCGACCATAGCTTCTCAGAGCAAACAGATTCCTAGCGCTATCGATACAGCCACGCTGCTCATCAAATGCAAAGATCAGGCTGGTATCGTACAAGCAGTCTCTGAATTTATTCATCGTTATGGTGCTAATATCATTACGCTTGATCAGTATTCAACGGCGCATGAAGGCGGTCAATATTTCATGCGTTTAGAGTTTGCTTTGGCAGGCTTGAGCGAAATTATCGATAACTTTGAGGCCAGTTTTGCGCATACGGTTGCTAAGCGCCACAACATGACGTGGCGGCTACACAACAATGCCATCAAGACCAAGGTCGGTATCTTGGTGTCAAAGTTCGATCATGCATTATTGGACTTATTATGGCGTCATCAGCGCGGCTTGCTCGATTGTGATATTACGTGTGTGGTCAGCAACCATCCTGACCTGCGCCAAGCGGTAGAAAACTTTGGCATCACTTTCCATCATGTACCTGTGACTAAAGACAACAAAGCAGATGCCGAAGAGCAGATTCATACGCTGATGGCAGGCAATGACTTATTGGTATTGGCGCGTTATATGCAGATATTGTCGTCCGATTTTGTCAAACGCTGGCCGATGCAGGTGATTAATATCCATCACTCATTTTTGCCAGCGTTTGTCGGTGCCGACCCGTATCGTCAGGCTTATGACAAAGGTGTCAAACTTATCGGCGCAACAGCGCACTATGTCACCGCCGAGCTCGATCAAGGGCCTATCATCGAGCAAGACGTACACCGCGTCACCCATCGTCAGGGCGTGGCGGAGCTGCGCGCTATTGGCCGTGATATCGAACGCAATGTCTTGGCACGTGCAGTCAACTGGCATGTACAAAACCGCGTGATTGTAGCGGGTAATAAAACCGTGGTGTTTAATTAAGGTATTTAATTAAATAGTGCTGAAATCACTGTAAGTCCTGTCTCTTATACACATCTGACGCTGCCGACGATATGC
>CAJXUF010000065.1 GCA_913061175.1 uncultured Psychrobacter sp. | reverse complement strand
TCGTCGGCAGCGTTCAGATGTGTATAAGAGACAGGGTCAATATTGTCCACTTTCAGGCTTTTAAGCATTTCTGCTTTTTTGGGACTGGTTTCTTGTACATCCGCAATAAACGATGGCGTCATGCTCAGCAAAACAGACTCTGCTAATGAACAGACAAAAGAAACGCCAATAGCGAGTAAGACAAAAAATATCAATAAAGAAACGCTAAGCGCAGTTGGTGCTGCCGCCTCGCTGGATGTTGATACAGCACCAGCTGCCCACACTGCCTGCGGTAGCATAAGAATTGCCAATGCAGATAGTGCTGAAAAAGAAGTATAACCAAATCGAGAACTAGTAGTCATTCTCGGGGGAGGTTCTGCAGATGCGTCTTTACGATGAGCGCGCGGACGACATAAACGAGGTACAAACATAAAAGTGGTGAACAAGTTAGGTAACCTAAAAAGAGTAAAAGGAAGATAATGTCATGAGCAATTTATATTGATTTTTAGATTATCTTTAACAAAGTAATAAAAGACATCTGTCTATCGTATAAATAGTTACTCAAAGCTGATTTAATCGCTATTTCAAAGCCATACTATGCTTCAATAAGCCGTAATATGGTTCAATATGTAGCATACTAAATCCAGGCAATCATTGCCATTTGATAGTAGCATTGATGATACCATTTCACAATAAGTCACCATTTTTAAGTTTTTGTTTTTTGATGACTTTTATTGCCCTACTATTAACGGTTGTATGACGACATCTTTACTAGCCAATTCATGACAGCTATTTAGCCTGAGGCTTTATATAGATTATCTGAATATAGTAAAAACATTGTTGTCCTACCCATTGGCTGATAGTATGCCTTACGCTAAGAAAAACACGCTCAGCCTATGATTAACAGTTACCAAGTCTGGGATTTTTTGTTACTATGCGTCTAATTTTATTATTGTCTATGACTTACTGAGAGATATTATGAGCTTATTTATTCAAGCTGCCCATGCTGCACCAGAGACTGCAGGTGCTGCAGGTCTATTCGGTCAGATTTTACTGCCTGTTGCGTTTTTTGCGATTTTTTACTTCTTGGTCATTCGCCCGCAGTCTAAGCGCACCAAAGAGCACCGTGCCATGGTTAACGCATTGACCGTTGGTAGTGAAATCATTTTCGCTGGTGGTTTAATGGGTCGTATCAAAGCAATCGAAGGCGATTATGCCGTTGTGAGCCTAAACAACAATACTGACGTGAAAGTACAACGTGCTTCTGTTATTTCAGTATTGCCTGCTGGCACGATCGAAAGCGTCTAATTAGAATGTTCACTATTTTTTATTAGTGAACATTTATTAGTGAACATTCGATAGTCGTCACATTAACGAATGTAATGACTAAAAAATGACCGTATATGATTTACGGTCATTTTTCGCTATTAACGCAGTAAGGTAAAATTGCTATATAAATTAGGCTTACTGTTTAGATGTCCTATCTTTATCCAAGTCAGCCATATGATTTTTGGTGACCAGATAAACAGACATCTGTATTATTTGCTTTACTGTTTTATGCGTTACTATCATCGCGGATGATCGCAATGGTGCATGATGACGGCTGCTGAACATAGCACTCGACCGTTGCTATCGCTAACTTCCCATCTGCTAACTTGTGGCCTACGTCGCCAGTCGTTTATCAACTTAAAGAAGTGATTATGCAATATCCCGCTTGGAAATACTTACTAATTACCGTCGTGCTACTCGTTGCCGGTCTATATGCTGCCCCCAACCTTTACCCTGACGAACCTGCTGTGCAGATTACGAGCGCAGCCGCAGGAACTCAGCTGTCTGAAGGCATCTTGACCGAGTCTCAAAGCTTACTCGAAGAGGCAGGTCTAGATAACCACGATGGTACGTTTGAGGGCAACAGCGCGCTAGTACGCCTCAACAACCCAGTCGATCAGCTAAAAGCGCAAGAAGTGCTACGTCAAAACTTGGGCGAAGATTATGTCGTTGCCCTTAACCTAGCACAAACTACCCCGCAGTGGCTACGTGATATCGGCGCAAGACCGATGAAGCTTGGTCTCGATTTGCGTGGTGGTGTACGCTTTGTACTCGAAGTCGATATGGACAAGGCGCTTGAACAGCGTTTGACCAGTGCCAGTCGTGATATGCGACGTGAGCTACGTGCTGAGCGAGTAGCAATCAAAGGTATCAAAACCGAAAATCGCGGCGTGGTATTGCATTTTGCTGATACTGATACTCGTAACCGTGCACAGAACGTATTACAAGGCTCGATGAGCAATACGTTTAACTTGCAGTCTTCTATTGATGATCAAGGTCCTGCATTGGTCTTATCGTATAACGATGCGACACTTGACGAAATCAATAGCTACGCGGTCAACCAGAACTTGACGACTCTACGTAATCGTATTGCTGAGCTGGGTGTGACTGAAGCTTTGGTACAGTCGCAAGGTGCTAGCCGTATCGTCGTTGAGCTACCTGGTGTACAAGATACTGCTGAAGCGAAACGTGTGCTTGGTCGTACTGCAAACCTTGAGTTCCGTATGGTAGCAGAAGATGCCGATACCTATACTGGTGGCATACCTCCAGCAGGCACAGAAGCATTCCCATTCGAAACTCTTGATGGTCCGCCTGTATTGTTAGATCGTCAAGCGATCGTCACTGGGGACAAAGTAACCAACGCGCAAACTGGCTTGGATGAAAGCGGTCTACCTGAAGTAAGTATTACCTTGGATAGTGCTGGCGGTAAGCTCATGCAGAACGCCACTCGTACAGCGGTTGGTCAACAGATGGCTGTATTGTTCATTGAAAACAAACAAAGAATCACTTACGAAGAAGATCCAGCAACTGGTGAGACGACTGAAGTACGCACACCTTATGCTGAAACCAAAGTCATCAACCGCGCCAACATTCAAGCGGTATTGGGTTCATCATTCCGTATTACTGGTCTAGACAGTAGTGCTGAAGCTGCCGAGCTTGCGCTATTGCTACGTTCAGGCGCACTTGCCGCACCGATGTACTTCGTAGAAGAGCGCACTATTGGTCCATCACTCGGTCAAGAAAACATTGATAAAGGATTGTTCTCTACGCAAGTCGGCTATCTATTAGTCTTCGCGTTTATGATTATCTTCTATCGTCTGTTTGGGGTGATTGCCAACGTTGCGCTAGCCGTTAATGTTATTATTATCATTGCGATTATGTCAATTTTGGGTTCATCACTTACCCTACCGGGTATCGCAGGTATCGTTTTGACCATTGGTATGGCGGTTGATGCCAACGTACTGATTTTTGAGCGAATACGAGAAGAGATTGCCAACGGTGTCCGGCCAAAATCAGCCATCGTGGCAGGTTTCGATCGCGCATTTAGCAGTATTTTTGATGCCAACATTACAACCTTATTGGTCGCGTTTATCCTATTTGCGATTGGTACTGGTCCGATTAAAGGCTTTGCGATTACGCTAGCTATTGGTATTGTCAGCTCGCTATTCACCGCAATTTTGGTGACACGTGCACTGGTACAAATTGCTTATGGTAAGCGTAAATCCATCAAAAGTCTGAGCATCGGTTAGGAGAATATTATGGCGATCGATAATAACAACCCTTTAGAACAGCAGAATAATCCTGATCGAAATGGCTCAAACGGTGACATGACCAATGCAAGTACGCGTCGCCGTAACAAACCGCGTCGTGATGGTAAAGGTAGCAATACTAAAACCAATAACCCTACTACCGCAAAGTCAGGAAAAAGCCCTAGTCGTCGCGGTGGTAAAGGTCAAAATGCCAAAGACAGTCAAGCACTGTCTACCGCTGTTGATTCTGACGTAATATCAGGTGACGCCGCTGATGATGCCGCAGCTGTCGCTGAAGGTGGCATCAAAGCGGTTGGTAACCAGCGTATCATTCCATTTATGAAGATAGAAAAGCCGATGGCACTACTATCTTTGTTTATGGTGATCGGTAGTATCATTGCTATCGCGGTAAACGGTCTGAACTTAGGTCTTGATTTTACTGGTGGTGTCTCTGCTGATGTGCGTTATGAGCAGCCTGTTGAGCAAGTTGCTGTTGTACAAGCACTGGCAGACAATGGTTTCGATGATGCGGTTGTACAGTATCTAGGTACTCGTGAAGAGCTACTCGTACGTCTACCGCCTCAGTCTGATAACGTCGATGGGCTAAGCGCAAATCTGACGCAAGCATTGGCATTACCTAGCAACACCGCTACGATTAGCAACGTAAATATCATCGGTAGCCAAGTTGGTAATGAGGTTTATCTAAACTCAGTCATGGCATTGGTATTGGCACTGGTATGTATGCTTGGCTATGTTGCCCTACGCTTCCAGTTCAAATTGTCTCTAGGTGCTGTACTGTCACTATTTCATGATGCCGTCGTAACCATCGGTGTATTTGCTCTATTCGGTTTCCCATTTGACTTAACAGTCTTGGCTGCGGTATTGGCATTGATTGGTTATTCATTGAACGATACCATCGTTGTCTATGACCGTATTCGTGAAAACTTCCGCCGTGTTCGCGGAATTACGCCAGAACAGACGATTGATTTGTCATTGACCGAGACGCTACGCCGTACGATTATGACCATCTCAACCGTTTTATTGGTCGTACTAGCTATGCTCTTCTTGGGCGGTGATGGACTATACTGGTTCTCAGTAGCTCTGTTTATTGGTTTGCTTGCGGGTACTTACTCATCGACTTATATTGCCAGCTCGATTCCGCTGCGCATGGGTCTATCGCGTGATGACTTTATCGTAAAAGTAAAACCAGAGTTTGAAGAAGAAATCGTTACTTTCAACGATCCAAAAATGTTTGAGCAAGACAACGTTTAGTAAGGTATATTAGATGGATTAATACGTTGAAATAGCGTGGTATCACACTCTATATAATTACTGATTATACAGCTACAACGTTTAAATAAGAGCACCTGACTCATGAATAATGAGTCTAGGTGCTTTTGTCTTTATAGCTATTTTGTCTCTTATATTAAATGTACTGCCTTACAATTTTATTATCATTTAACGAATACACCTCTTTATCGTTCACGTATAAACGAGTTACCCATGTCAGCTAATTCCGCAACTTCTCAAGCGATACCACCTATTGACACAAGCTATAAGCGTATTGTCGCGATTGCATTGCCTGTGCTACTCGCCAATTTGGCTATGCCATTGCAGAGCGTGATTGATACGGCCATTGTAGGCAATATGAATGACACGGCGAAACTTGCTGGTATGGGTTTAGCCATACAACTGCTGTCGCTATTGCTTGTTAGCTTTAACTTTTTGCAGTATGCATCATCTGGGCTTGCTGCGCAGGCATTGGGACAACTGGCGAATAATACTAGCAATACATCGGCCGTATCAGTGCCCACGCCTTTACTGTCTATCTTACAGCGTGCTTTGTTATTGGCATTTGTTATCGGAGGGATACTACTACTGGCGAAGCCATGGCTGATTGATTTTGGCTTACAAGCACTATCAGCCAATCCTGAGAGTGGACGCGCGGCGAAAACCTACTTAGATGTACGCTTTTGGGGCGTGATCGCGGAACTGATGAACTTTGCATTTATTGGTTGGTTTGCAGGGCAAGGTAAGACCCGTTATATGCTGTATCAACAGGGCTTTATTGCTGTACTTAATATCGTACTGACTCTGTTTTTTGTATTCGCAATGCAGATGGGATTAGCTGGTGTCGCACTGGGAACGACTATTGCATTTTGGTTTGGAATACTGATGGCATTATGGTTGAGCCGCCAATATCTAAAAATATCGTGGTCTGTATTATTCAAAGCGGATCGACAGTATTTCACGAAAGAAAAAATGCTTAGGCTATTTTCTTTAAATAAAGATATCTTTGTACGTACCCTTATTTTAACGCTAAGCTTTGCTTGGATTACTCGCCTATCTGCTCAAAGCGGTGACGTCATACTGGCCGCCAATGCTATTTTATTGCAAGTATTAAGTATATCCGCCTTCGCTCTGGACGGCGTCGCTGTCTCTGCTGAAACCCTGAGTGGACAAGCTTCAGGGCGACGTGATTGGCCACGTTTTCGTATTATTTTGAAGCGTACAGGCGTGGTTAGTTATGGCCTTGCTATCATGTTGAGCGCCATTTGGTGGCTTGCAATGCCTACGTATTTGGGATTGATGACCAATATTGATTCGGTATTTGCCCTCGCCTATGACTACCATTTATATGCCGTATTATTGCCTCTTGTCGGCGTTGGTGCCTATTGGTTGGATGGGATATTTTTCGGCTTGACGGCTGGTAGCGTGATCCGTAATGCGGCGCTGATACTGGCTGCCATTTTCTTCCCGTTAAGCTGGTTGCTCTATCATCAATGGGATATGACTGGTATTTGGCTTAGCGTGTGGTGTCTATTATTATTGAGACTAGTCATCCTAGGTGGGTTTTTGTACCGTGCTAATCAGACTGGCAGTTATGAGAAACTACAACCTGAAGCTTAGTTAGTTTTATATTATATTTGCTCTATCAATTTTCGATAGAACGTTTTTATTAAGCTCGTTTTTCACTTTTTAATTTTGCAGCACTACCGTTTGAATCAATAATTTTTATATCGATAGATTTATAAAAATATCATAAGAAAAATTTAGGATGTCATGTGAATACTCATTCAAATGAATTAAGCCATCAACATAAGAGTCACTACCACTGGGCTGAGGGCTTTAAAAAAAGCTTGCCAGTTGCTATGGGCTATTTGCCTGCCGGTATTGCCTTTGGTGTACTCGCACAGGTAGCAGGTATCCCGATATGGGCAACGATTATGCTCAGTATTGTTCTCTATGCTGGTGCAGCTCAATACGCTTGTCTACCAATGCTGAGCGCTGGTCTACCGATTGGTAATATCGCCACCAATATTGCCGCGATTAATCTACGTCATGTATTCTACGGTATGCCGTTATTACAGTATTTACCAAAAAATAAGCTGGCCAAGACGTATTGTCTGTTTGCTTTGACCGACGAGACTTTTTCGATCATGACTAGCTTACCAAATGAGTCACGACGAGCGCTGATACTTCCTATCAGCCTATTTAACCAAAGCTGGTGGGTACTGGCGAGTACGGTTGGCGTAATGATTGGTAGTACGCTCAGTGATTTGGTGCCAAATTTAGATTTTGCGTTGGTTTGTCTGTTTGCAATTCTCGCTTATGAGCAGTTTCAAAGTATCAAACGCTACTTCCCGATTGGTATTGCCGTCCTTGGCTTAATCATTGCTTCGCTATTTACCAGTGACTGGTTGCTACTAGTAGCCATCACTATCTGTATGTTTATGATCTTGGTACGTGGGTTTTGGATAGAGCGTCAAAAGACGGGAGACTCTTATGACCAGTAGTTATCTTATTTTTGCTACGCTTGCCATGGCAGCAGTGACCTTTATCACTCGTGCGCTACCCGCACTGATACCTAAAAAGCTGCTCGATACACCTTGGCTACATCGATTAAATGAGAGCTTACCGTTGTCCGTGATGGTGCTTCTAATTTTGACTAGCCTCTCCTATCAAGACATATCGACGACTGTTGCTTTCAGCGATACCGAATTACATCTATTAATGGCACAAGTCGGTGCACTTATTTTGGTATTGTTTATCTATCATATCAGCCGTCAGCTTTTGGTCAGTATGGTTGTCGGTATAGCAGCAATCAATGGTCTGTTTTGGCTATTTAGCAGTTTTCTAGGCTAAAAATTCCGCCCACTTATATAAACGTCAGTACCCTTAGCGATATTTTAAACATAAAAAAGCTAGATTCTATTTAGAATCTAGCTTTTTGTTATCTGAAAACAATGGCTTTAGTACGACTTAAAGCTCTTCTACGCCCATCATATCAACTGGGGTATCAGCCACTATTTGTACGCCTTTTTTACCAGTCTTGGCAGTATCGTTACGCTGCTCTTGCAGGTGATCAAGATACGCTTCATTGATCTGACCAGTGATGTAGCAGCCGTTAAATACCGCACAATCAAAACCTTCCACTCGGCTGTGTTTGGTGTCTTTTACTGCGTCAATCAAATCATCCAAATCTTGGAAAATCAAACGATCTGCGCCGATGATATCACGTACTTCTTCAACGCTATTGCCTGAGGCAATAAGCTCGCTACGTACGGGCATATCAATGCCGTATACGTTTGGAAATTTCACTGGTGGCGCAGCACTGGCAAAAAACACTTTATTAGCACCAGCATCTCGTGCCATTTGAATGATTTCATGACAGGTCGTACCACGAACGATAGAATCATCAACCAACAGCACGTTTTTGCCTTTGAACTCTAGCGGCACAGCACTTAGTTTCTGGCGAACTGATTTTTTGCGTTGCTGCTGACCTGGCATAATAAACGTACGACCGATGTAGCGGTTTTTCATAAACCCTTCACGGTACTTGACATTCATTTTTAGTGCCAGCTCCATCGCTGAAGTACGTGAGGTATCTGGAATTGGAATGACAACGTCGATATCATGATCTTCACCCCATTCAGCAAGGATTTTATCTGCCAGTTTTTCACCCATACGTAGGCGTGATTTATAAACTGAGATATTGTCCATAATCGAATCTGGACGAGCAAAGTAAACATATTCAAAGATACAAGGCGTGTATTCTTTTTGCTCTACGCACTGATGCGTATGTAGCTTATGGTTCAAATCAATGAAAATTGCTTCGCCTGGTTTTACATCACGAACGATAGTGAAGCCAGAACCTGTCAATGCAACTGATTCAGAGGCAACCATATACTCAGTGCCGCCATTCGGTGC
Source organism: uncultured Psychrobacter sp. (assembly GCA_913061175.1). Lineage (GTDB taxonomy): Bacteria > Pseudomonadota > Gammaproteobacteria > Pseudomonadales > Moraxellaceae > Psychrobacter. The sequence goes on along the minus strand of CAJXUF010000065.1, from coordinate 5,113 downwards.
CATACGCTTACCAAAGATAAGTGGACGGATACCGTTTGGATCACGGAATGCAAGTAAGCCATGACCAGTGATCAGAGCGACAACGCCATAAGCGCCTTCACAGCGTTTATAGACGGCTTTTACTGCTTCAAAGATATCATCAGCCGTTGGATGTGTTTTGCCTAGATTCTGCATCTCATGTGCCAGTACATTTAACAGTACTTCAGAATCTGAGTCAGTATTAAGGTGGCGGCGATCTTCGATGTACAAAGATTTGGCCAAACTCTCAGCATTGGTCAAGTTACCATTATGCGCAAGGGTAATACCATATGGTGAGTTGACATAAAATGGCTGCGCTTCAGCGCTGCTAGAAGTACCAGCTGTCGGGTAACGAACGTGACCGATACCAAACTTACCAACCAGTTTCATCATATGACGATTCATAAATACGTCACGTACCATGCCATTTTCTTTACGTAGATAGAGTCGCCCATCTTGCAAAGTGACAATACCTGCTGCATCTTGCCCGCGATGCTGTAGCATCGTCAAACCGTCATAAAGAATCTGATTGACTGGTTCGTGAGCTGCAACTCCAATGACTCCACACATAATAGCTATATCCTATTTTGACTCATACATTAGTACGACAATAACGGCAAACTTAACGACAGTATATTGCTAAAATCACTCACTGTCGCACGCCGCTAACCTGATGATATTGTAAGAAACTTAACGAGATTTTTCGATAATCTATGTTTGATTATCAATGACACGTGCAAACATTTAGAAGTATAAAAAGAAGTAAAATAATAGACAATTAGATAAAATAATAGGCAATTAAACAATTACGACTGATTGACCTGATCCCAAGCCATGCCTAACACATCTGATACCAACGCCTTGCCCATCGGTGCATATGGCATTAGCTCTGGCGCTAGTACTGAGGTTTGCCACTGCGGCATCTGTACTAGCAATGGCGCACTGACGCTCAGTACAACCAAGACCATCAATACGTTTTTGGCAGCACCCAATACGCCGCCCGCCATTTTGTCCAAGACGCCCAAACGTAAGGTTTTGAGCACGCCTGAGAATACAAACGCCATCAGATGCATGATTGCCAAGATCGCAATCACTACCAATAAAAAAGCCATTGCCATCTGTAGTACAGGATTTTGTACGATACCCGTCAATTGGGGCGACACTACTCCTGCCAGCCTAGTAGCAGCGATAAGGGCGATAAACCACCCTACCAAGCCTATCGCTGTTTTAATCAGTCCTACTTGAAAGCCGCGCCATAAGCCAATCAAGACAACAATAGCAATCACAATATCTAAACCACTCATGCTCTACGCCTTATTACCTTATTTAGTGGATTAACTTTCCATGGCATCGTAATAGCCACCGATTGCCTGAATGCAAGACTGCACCAGTCCAGGACCACGATAAATAAGCCCCGTATAGAGCTGTACCATGTCTGCGCCTGCTTCGATTTTTTTGACGGCTTTGGCACCACTATCGATACCACCCACGCCTATCAAAGCGACTTTACCATCTAACTGATCAGAGAATTGTTGCAAAATCTGGGTACTAATATGACTCACAGGACGACCAGATAAGCCGCCCATTTGGTCGCCATCACGCAAGTCTTCGACACCTATGCGGCTCAATGTTGTATTAGTAGCAATCAAACCATCAATCTCAAAATCTATTAATTGCTGCGAGATATAATCAACTTGTAATGGCTCTAAATCTGGAGCAACCTTAAGCACTAATGGGACATAAAAACCATATTCAGTAGCTAACTGACTGTGACGGTTTTTAATCGTATCCATCAGCTGAGTCAGCGCTTCACCACTTTGTAAATCACGTAAGTTTTTGGTATTTGGCGATGAGATGTTGACCGTAATGTATGAGGCATGCGGATACACACGCTCTAAACAATATACATAATCATCGGCGGCTTGCTCTACTGGTGTATCAGCATTTTTACCAATATTGATACCGATATTGCCTTTGTATTTACAGCGTTTAACATTCTCGATTAGATAATCAACGCCTTCATTGTTAAAGCCCATACGATTGATAATTGCGTCTGCTTGCTTGATTCTAAATAGTCTTGGCTTGTCGTTGCCTACTTGCGGTCTTGGCGTGACGGTTCCTACTTCTATAAAACCAAATCCTAACTCAGCCAGCGCGTCAATATAATCGCCGTTTTTATCCAAACCTGCTGCCAGACCAACTGGGTTAGAGAACTGCAAACCCATACAATCTGTTGGTTGCATTGACTGACCATACGCCAAGCCTAAAACACGCGCTTTATGCGCTTTATCCAATAAAGATAGCGTCATCTCATGGGCGTGTTCGGGATCCATATTAAATAAAAAAGGACGAAGTAAGGCATAAGACATAGTGATGGCAGACCCTGCTTGGAAGAAATAGTGAATAAAAAATGCGAATGAAATCGGGCGCAGCGATTATATCAGCTTAACAGAAATAAGAGCAAAGTTTCAGTCGCTAAATTTCTACATTTAAGCAGTAACCAATGCTGATGAGTCTCTGCTAAATAACGATAAGCTGCCGCTTTCTAAGCTAAAGACATAGCACAAAGGTACTATTAAACGTCTACGGTACTGGACGTCCATCAGTTAACGCAATCCAACCACGTATAATGCGATATAAATGCCAGATAAAGGTAAAGGTCATAATGAGCAAACCAAGACCAGCTAATAATATTGAGCCAATAGCGATATTGCCACTATCCGCCAATACGCTAACGCCAAAGCCGCCTAGTGCGAAGGTAATCAAAATAATGCCAATGACGAACCAAACGATACTGTACCAAAAGGTCTTGATTTGCCAATCGAAATGCGTGGCTAACCATGACCCATTAGCATCATGGCGCTTGGCATAATTCATGACAATCGGCACAATCCACAGTAAACCCGCAGTAAAGTAGCTGATCACATATAAGAAATAAGTGATGTGGTTATAAGTAATTAACGAACGGCGCTTATCGTTGCTCATACTGTCCCGCATTATGTGAGGTTTTCCTTACTGGTAATATTTTTGTTCGATAGTAATATGGTTAACTATTTAATGGAGCCAGATAAATGGCTTTTCAATGATACCAACGATAAAGCATTATTTTGCTGTCGAGGATTGAGTGTCGAGTACTAAGCATAGAGTGATATAAGTATCTAAAATTTCTGACATAAGCATCTAAAATATTTATCACAAAATGATGCATTTTAAGAAGTGACCGTTGCTTGTACCTGTATAGATTTATTGGTCAGGTCTTGCTGCATAGATAGCTGTATAAATTGCCAGCCTTGCTGTTCAAGCTTACCCAGTGCAGTGCTGACAACCGCTTGACTAGGATGCGTAAAGCTCAGTTGCACTGCATCGCCAGTCGCAACCACCTGAGCATCTGCTATACCTGAGTTATTGAGCAGCGCATTGATACGACTAGCGGGTGGCATATCAGACTCTCCAGTAGCGTTATTCCCAGTATTCAATGCACTACTATCAATATTACCTGCTTGAGCACGCAACCAAAAATAATCCGCCACTTGCTCCTGATAGTCGTTTTTACTATCGCTCGCTGCTTGATGAACGCTATAGCCACCATAGCCGCCAATAAATAACAGTAAAAATATAGACAATATAGCTAGCGCTAGTTGATCACGGGGAGGTAATGCTTGCCAGCGTGTCGTTAGTACATTTTGATAATTATTCATACGCTCTGAGAATACATGAGCCTTAGTACTGGTTGCAGAGACCGCTGCATTACGTTTGGTACGGCGTTGTAATCGTTTCATGTTTTGACCTTTATTACCAATACCTTGATAAGTTACGACGCTGCCGCATTATTCGCCATGTCGCTGTTTTCTGCAATATTGTTTTCTACCACATTGACGGTGACTTGACCACTAAACTGACCTTGCTCATTACTATTCACTTGCGCAAGTTTGGCATTCAAGCCTTGCGCTACCAGCGTGCTCGTAAATTTATCAAGACTACCGCGATCTGGAGCAATCAAGGTAAAGCTGAGCGCTGATGGCTGCATTACCAATGACTGTGCATGCAATGAAGACTGTTTAATTAATGATGATATGCGTGACAGTGCGGCCATATGTGATGCAGGCGCTTGGCTATCGCTACGCAGTTTTGGTTGCAACTGTACTTGCAATTTGGTGCGCGTACTCAGTGGCTCATCGGCAAACCAAGACTGATATTGTGCTGCAATTGCCGTCTTGGTTGCTGCGGTCGCTTGATTATACTTGTACCACTGCACACCATCGGTTGCCATTTGCAGCACTAACGCTGATAGCGCAACCATCATCGCCACCCGCAAATATGGTGATAGTTGTGAGTCAGTAGATTTCATAAAGAAATTAAGCGCGTGACGTTCGGGACTGTCAATTGGCTTAGGTACTGTAGGCAGGGTCGTCAGTAGCAGCTGATGATCAGCGATCAACGCTTTAGTTTGCGCCGCTAACTCTAGCGTCGATGATGAATCTAGTGAGTCAAGCGATGCGTCAATAGGTGCCTCAATAGACGGCAGTACCATTACTTCACTCAAATGCGGGAAACGCTCAAACATTAACGGTAAATAGCTGACGGCCATACCCTGACGCAATGATTGGCGCAATAGCATAGTCTGCGAATCTTGATAAAGGGTCACTTGTTGACCTGCGCCCTCTTCTGGCGGTGGCAACAACAAAAAATCTGGCAGTAACGCTACTATATTCATACCAGCTAGCTGCGCGCTTTGTTGCCAGGACTCAATATCGTTTTGTGCCAGTGCATACAGTTGCGTCGTATCAGCATGGCTCAATTGGCGGATGTTTAATTGCTCAATAGGTGTTAATGAAGTTTCTTCAAATAAGTACTGCTTGCCGCTATTACCAAGCTGTTTAAGCTGAGCAGCATTAAGTGCCGTATCCACTTGCAATGCATGACTTGAGGGAAAATATAGACAAAGCGCCTTTTGGCTATTGGACTTATAGTTACCATAGATTGTTTGCAGCTGTTGCCAACCATCAACCATTTGCCATTGCTGTACATCTTCGTGCCAGACAGCTAGCGGGCTATGCTGCGCTCGTAACCAAACATGTAACACTAAACGTGTCCT
>CAJXUF010000064.1 GCA_913061175.1 uncultured Psychrobacter sp. | reverse complement strand
AGCGTCAGATGTGTATAAGAGACAGGATGGCGAGACCTTCGAAGGCGGCTCATCTGAGGACTTTAAATTGGTCATCGGTAGTGGTCAGATGATTCCAGGTTTTGAAGATGGTATCAAAGGCATGAAAGCTGGCGAAGAAAAAATCATCGAAGTGACTTTCCCAGAAGATTACCAAGCTGAAAACTTGGCTGGTAAAGAAGCTCAGTTCAAAATCAATGTAAAACTGGTTGAAAAATCTAAGCTACCTGAAATCGATGATGCGTTCCTTGAGCTATTCGGCGTAAAAGAAGGCGGCGTTGAAAAACTAAAAGACGACGTACGCAAAAACATGGAACGCGAAATCAAAAATGCTGCGCGTAGCCAAGTTAAGCAAGCGACTTTTGATGCATTGCTAGAAAAGAACGAGTTTGACGTACCAAACGCTATGCTAGAGCAAGAAATCGAGCGTCAACGCAACATGATGATGCAACGTTTTTCTCAGCAGTTCGGTGCGAATGCTGATAGCTTCGATAAAGACATGCTACCAAATGAGCTATTTGAAGAGCAAGCGCTACGTGCTGCCCGTCTTGGCATCATCGTTGCCCGTGTTATCGACACTAAAGGCTTAGAAGTAGATCAAGAGCGTGTTGAAACCTTCATCAAAGAAGCCGCTGAAAACTACGAAGATCCAGCAGAAGTTATCGAGTACTACACCAATGACAAGCAGCAGCGCGCTAACATTGAGTCTGTTGTACTAGAAGACCAAGTAGTAGATTACTTGATCGCTCAAGGTAAAGTAACTGACAAAGAAGTTAGCTATCAAGACTTGCTAGCCGCTCAGCAACAACAGCAGCAAGCAATGTAGTTGATACGACAAGCTGTCTTTTTAGATATGCTGTAGTCGGTTATCAAAACTAAAATGCGCCCCCGACCTTTTGATCGGGGGCGCATTTTTTATGGCGTTCGATAGCTAGATAAAATCAGCCACAACTATCTAACTTACAAGCATCGTACTTGTACTATAAAGCGCGCTTTACACCAACACAGGCGCAAATATGGCACTCAATCCTAGCAGCACTAGCCCGCGCTGTAACCACAGGCTATCGCTAAAGCGTTGCTGCAACTGCTGACTAACCAGCGTACCAACTGCATATAGCGCTAGCATCGTGACCATCATCCCTGCGTAAAATCCCAGCTGACCGCTCACACCGACATTCGCTGGTACTTCCATCGCGTGTGCCATGCCATGAAACACCGCCAGACCACCAAAGCCAAATAACGATAGCTGCTGAATGCTTGGCGTGTGCGTTGGTTGAGTACGCGCTGAAAATGCTTCTTGTCGACTCTTATCACTCATCAGAATCAGAGCTAATACAACCACCGATAATGATATAACGATTTCAATTAATCCAGATGATGCAGCAAACCCAACACCGCCAATCAGCACCCCAATAGTTCCTAAAACCGCCCCCAGTGATAACCCTGCCGTCAACGACATCATGCCTAAGCGCTGCTTTTGTAGCCCATAAAACAACATGCCCATGCCTACTGCCAAAAACAAATGATCAAGGCCAGTCACTGGATGCATCAGTCCTGCTTGCAATGCGCCCAAAAATGACGGCGCTTGCATAGTAGCCGAGTGAATATGTCCTGAGTGTGCTTGTGCCAATGATGGTAGTATTAGTGAGGTCATCATCACAGCCGAACCAGACATGATATGACGGGCTGAGAGCACTTGTGAAAAGCGAGAGTTTTCGGTGTGAAGACCTTTTGTACACTGTGTCATGCGGTTTTTCCTTATTCTTTATATTTTAATGGTAAAAGCTTATTTGCTCTTTAGGCAAGCATGCCATGTTCTTTAATAAAGGCGATAATCTCATTTAACCCATCGCCTGTTTTCATATTGCTAAATACAAAAGGTTTGTCGCCACGCATTTTTTTGGCATCGCGTTCCATCACTTCAAGCGAAGCACCAACCATTGGTGCAAGGTCGGTTTTATTGATAATCAACAAATCAGACTTGGTGATGCCAGGGCCACCTTTACGAGGTATCTTATCGCCTGCAGAGACATCAATGACGTACAAGGTCAAGTCAGACAACTCTGGGCTAAATGTCGCGGCTAGATTGTCGCCACCTGATTCAATAATAATTAACTCTAAACCTTCAAAAGTCGCTTGTAACTCAGCAATCGCAGTCAGGTTAATAGACGCATCTTCGCGGATAGCCGTATGCGGACAGCCGCCCGTCTCTACACCGCGGATACGCTCAGCGGGCATAGCATCATTGCGGGTTAAAAACTCTGAATCTTCTTTGGTATAGATGTCATTGGTCACCACAGCCATATTGACCGTATCGCGCAGGTTTTGGCATAGCCTTAAAGTCAAAGCAGTCTTACCACTACCAACTGGCCCACCAATACCAAGGCGTAAGCACGATAAAGTAGAAGACGGTTTCTGGCTCTCGCTATCAGTCTGTACGTCTAATGCAGCGTGAGAATTTTTTGATTTGAGCGGAGTTAGAGACATATTAATTTCCTAAAACAGTTTGTATATTAATAAGTATAAATAGAAATAAAGGTACAGTTATGAGCGGAACAACCGACTGTATTGCTCCTCATGCATACTCGAGAGAATAGCCAAATTAGGTAAATTATTCGAGATATTAAGCGATTCATAGAGGTCTTGGCATAGCTGCTGACAGTACGACTCTTCACTATTATCTACAGTATTGGACGTATTTATCGATGTAATTAAAGCATCAAAGGCATGCTGCACATCGTCACTTAAAGCATCAACCTGAGCACCCAGATCGCTTTGCAATTGCCACAGGATACGCTGACCTGCCATTTGTCCTAGCGGTACTGTCTTCACAGCGGCGAGCACCATGTTCTCTAATTGCGCAAATCCATAGGTAGTCATTGACTGCGCTAATGGCAGCTGCCAATGCTGAGCAATATGAGCAAATAGCGGCAAAAATCCATCTTCAGGTATTTCGGGCGGTATACCAAGACTCAGGACTTCGTTGAGCCAAGACACCATCGCTTGTGCCAACTGTTGCGACTCTAGAACAAACTCTTTACTCTCGAGACCAGCGTGATAATCATGTGCTAGATTTGCTGCTAGCACTTCATGACCTTGGCTAAGCGCGCACATTATTAGCCCTAATACAGGTAGCTCGTAGCCAACCACTGCAAGCGCTAGATAGTCCTGCATAAATGTAAGCGTACTGGCTTCATCAGAGACAACCCCTGATTCAATCGCTGACTCCACACCTTGCGAATAAGTATAACTACCAATCGGCAAATTGCTCGATGCCAGCATCAGTAGCTGTCCAAGTTGGGCAGACTGAGTAGGCTGAGCACTGGTATCAACCATCATTTGAACGACCTACAGGCGCATCATGATGACTATGGCTATGTTGATGTCCGTGGCTGTGGCTTTTATCATGGCTATGGTCATGACTTTCCTTATGACTATGAGAGTCACTATGCGAGTGTGCATGGGAGTGAGAGTGTCCATGCGCATGCCCTTGGCCCGTTTGATAAGCGCCTGTTTCAGGCTCAAATGGCACTGAGGTAGACTCGATATGTAAACCAAGATTTTCTAACATTTGTGCCAGCACATGATCGTTTTCAAAATATAGCGCATAGCCTGCCTCACCCTGAGCAAAACTGTGGTCAAACATCAATGGCACATGACGATTGCCCAAATGATAAGCGCCTTTCATTAGTAGAAAGTCATTGTCAGCAGTCACTTTGGTCACTGCTTGCGGTTTGGCGATCACTTGCATCAGCTCACCTGCTGCATTGATAAGGACATCATCGCCTTTTAAGACGCCTGTACGAGGCAAGTCAACACCAACTGCCTCACCTGAAACAGTAATGGCTCTAAAGCGAGAATGCTGACGAGTATCAAAGTCTAACAGCAGATAATCATCGGCTTGATACTGTTCTGCCAATTGCGCTTTTTGGACATCGCTAAGCGTACTTAAACGGGTATTAAATATTTTCATTATTCTTCTCTGGCTGTTGTTGCTCAAACTATTGGTCAATAGTATTGATGGTAAAAGTGTTGGGAATAAAGACACGATCTCATTCAAGAAACCAACTGACCATTGGCATACATGGTTTATGGCTCACTGTCCTAGAGATCCTATAAACGTACATCATAAGCTCTAAAATAAAAAGTAACGCTGTGCCATGGGTAGTACATCAGCTGGCTCACAGGTGAGTGTCTTACCATCAGCGCGTACTTCATAGGTCTCAGGATTGATGTCCATTTCTGGGCAGTAGCTGTTAAAGCGCATATCGCTTTTACGAATCTTGCGGATACCGTGTACTGGCTGAATGACTTTGGTCAGCCCAAGCTGCTTATCTACTTGTTTGTCGATCGCCGCTTGTGACATAAAGGTAATGCTAGTTTGGGCAACCGATTTTGGATATGTAGCAAACATAGGACGATAATGCACTGGCTGGGGAGTAGGAATAGAGGCATTGATATCGCCCATCGGTACCGCAGCGATAAGTCCGCCCTTTATAATGCACTCAGGTTTTACCCCAAAAAATTTGGGCGACCATAGCACCATATCTGCCCATTTACCCACTTCGATGGAGCCGACCATATCGCTAATACCGTGAGTAATCGCAGGATTTATTGTATATTTTGCGATATAGCGTTTGATACGGAAGTTATCGTTGTCCGCGCTTTGGTCATAATCTGTCAAAGTGATGTACTGCTTCTCATCCTCAATGGTCGCTGTTGCATCTGGCGCTAAATGACCACGTTGAACTTTCATTTTGTGCGCGGTTTGCCATGTACGGATGACTACTTCACCCACCCGCCCCATCGCTTGCGAATCACTACTCATCATCGAGATAGCACCCAAATCATGCAAGATGTCTTCTGCGGCGATGGTTTCTTGACGAATACGGCTTTCAGCAAAGGCTACGTCTTCAGCGATAGCAGGACTCAGGTGATGACAAACCATCAGCATATCGAGATGCTCATCAATAGTATTGACGGTGTATGGGCGCGTTGGGTTGGTTGAAGATGGCAGCACATGCGACTCGCCAATCGCCTTTAGAATATCGGGCGCATGGCCACCACCTGCCCCTTCAGTATGAAAAGTATGGATACAGCGGTTTTTAAAAGCAGCGAGCGTACTTTCGAGATAGCCGCTTTCATTTAAAGTATCGGTATGAATGGCCACTTGCACATCATAGTCGTCAGCGACGCTCAAGCAGTTATCGATAGCTTGCGGCGTTGTACCCCAATCTTCATGTAGTTTTAGCCCCACGGCACCTGCTTCGATTTGTTCAGCAATGGGCTCTGGTACACTCACATTGCCTTTACCCAGTAGTCCAATATTCATTGGAATACTATCAGTAGACTTTAGCATTAAGGCAATATGATACGCCCCCGGTGTACAGGTGGTGGCGAGCGTGCCTTGAGCTGGCCCTGTGCCGCCGCCTAGCATTGTGGTCACGCCTGACATAAGCGCCGTCTCACACTGTTGGGGCGCGATAAAGTGAATATGACTATCAACGCCACCTGCTGTGAGGATTTTACCTTCACCAGAGATGATTTCGGTAGCACCGCCAATAGGAATATCGATGGCAGGCTGGATATCAGGATTGCCCGCTTTGCCAATGGCACTGATACGACCATCTTTGATACCGATATCCGCTTTATAGATGCCTGTATAGTCAACGACCAATGCATTAGTAATAACCGTATCGGCAACTTCCGCGCCTAGTAATTGTCCTTGACCCATACCATCACGGATGACTTTACCACCGCCAAATTTGACTTCTTCACCTTTGATTTCAATGGATTCTCTGCTACTTCCATCACTTTGCGACGTATCTGCTTGATCAACAGCAGTATCTTTATGACTGGTTAAATCCGCTTCAACCTGTAGCCACAGCTCGGTATCAGCAAGACGGACTTTATCGCCTGTTGTAGGGCCAAAATGCTCAGCATAAATACGACGACTGACTCGCTTTTGCGAAGTAGCGGTTACCTTTTTATCAGTGACGCTCTCTGATGCTTTGTCTGGATGAGCGGCGCCCATGACACGTCCAGCAAAACCATATACATCTTGCTTGCCAGCATATGCTACCAATTCCACTTCCCGCGATTGACCAGGCTCAAAACGTACGGCGGTGCCAGAGATAATATTGAGACGAAACCCCCGAGTTTGCTCTCTGTCAAAACTCAAGGCATCATTGACTTCATAAAAGTGATAATGCGAGCCGATTTGGATAGGTCTATCACCAGTATTGCTGACACTGATGGTCTGTACCCGTCGCCCTTGGTTTAAGATAATATCGCCATCTTGGATATGGTATTCGCCTGCTTGCATGGTAGCCGCCTTATTTTATAGTGAGCATTTCAGTGCTATAACAATGGTATACAGCGTTACACAATGGGATTATGTACTGTGACCAGTTTGGTGCCATCAGGAAAGGTCGCCTCGATTTGCACTTCATCTACCATCTCTGCGACACCTTCCATGACATCAGCAGCAGACAAATACGTAGCACCTTCACTCATCAGCTCGGCAACTCTTTTGCCATCTCTAGCCCCTTCCATCAGCAGCATACTGATATAAGCGATGGCTTCGGGATAGTTAAGCTTAACACCGCGATTTTTGCGACGCTCAGCCACCATACCAGCGGTAAATAGCATGAGTTTGTCTTTTTCTGTTGGGGTCAGGTGCATGACAATTCCTTATTGTACTTATCATTATATTTATAGCAGGTTAGAGGTTTTCAAAGCATTTGATATCGATTAAAAATAGTCGCAATATATCTTAGTTTCATTATTAAAAGCGGCCGTATTATGTGTCCCAAATACGTGGACGACAAGGCTCAAGTTGCCACCAATGATCTCGCAAGACTTCTCTCAGCTGATAAAACGCTTCAAAACAACCACGTACATCTGAGCCGATGTAGCGGATATTGATCGCTTGGCAATTATGCGTGCAGTAGACAGGCAGTTGTGCTTGAGCAATGACTTGGCGCAATGCTGCTACGGAGTTATCTAGATAGCGGGTTAATGATTGCTTGATAGTTGCTTGGGCTGTTTCGGTCGATTGCGTAGTCTGTGATGCAGAGAGTGCAAGATTGTCATGGACGTCGCTCAAGCTTGGAACTGCCCAAAACGATCCATAAATATGCTGGTTCGCTAATCCTAAATTTGAGGTAAACCAGCGACTTTGTGCTGCCTGTGCCACTCGCTCAGCAACGATAACCTTGCCATCTCGGTAGATATTCAATCCAGTATGATAACGCCCTTGCAAAAACTGCTCGTCGTAAGCTTGCCGCCCAAATACGCTAATCTCCCATGTCAGTAGACTAGATGAATCCGTCAAATCAAAGCGGCTCACTGCATGCATATTGGCTTCGTTATAAATGATACTCTCTTGCGGTAGCCATTCTAAACGGGTATGTGCTGCGAGTTTGGCCTGTACATGTTGGCTTGCATAGGCAGCTATTTCATTTTGACCCATACTTTGGTGAGCATCGTCGCTGCCCAACGGAACTTTATGTTTTTGACTGACGCTGTCTTTGCCGTACCATTTACCTGCACCTGGTGTGGTGATAACAGCGTGACTACCACTATCCAAATTTAGGTCTATAGTCAGCGTATCGCCACCTGCGATACCTGCTGGCGGGTACAACATCAGTATGTGACAAATACCCTGCTGTACGCTTGGCTCAGGATACAGAGCACGCTGTACCATTAAGGCACCCGTGTGCTTACGATGATAAAGCCGCGTTTTTGAGTTATCAGCCGTACCTTCTTTGGCCGTACTTGTACTGCTAACAGTGTCAAAGCTTAATGCTAAAGAAGAGGCCCAGCTCATTTTATATACTCATTTACCAATTAAATATGTTTCAGTATTTTATATAACAGCTATCATTTGCTATCCGTTAAAAACTCTCTTGCCAATCGTTAACTACAGTTCATTCGCTACAGCAATGTCAGAATAACAGCGAAGAAATACAGCGTACACCATTTGTCGTGCACAGCGCACCATGATAAATCAAAGCGTCAATGTTTTTATTGATACAAGCATTGTGCCAACCCTTGATAGCAGATAATCAAATAAAAACCTTAGCAACTCAAAACTTTGATTTGTCTGCGCTTTTTTTTATTTAACTTAAATGATAAAAATAACCGTATATTTCCATCTATTTTCTAAACGTTTTTTGAGCCTTATCTATTTATAAAATCAGCAGATATTTGCACCAAAACAGTACATTTTGTCCATAACAGTGCATTTTTTAGCGTTATTGTTAGCGCAATACCCTCTGAGGACATTAGATAAGCAAAAATACTAAACGCATAACTATTTACAGGCTTAGTCAGTAAGATAGGTGGATTATAGGGCTATTAATCAGGTATTCTATGTTAAAAAGTTAGGTCAGACATGATTTACGCTCTTTGTATCGATATAGACACTGTCGATACAGATACTATCAATATCTGTACGACTCGATAATAGATAAGATAGTATTTATCTACTTTTAGACGTATTTTTAGTGCAAGTTTTAATATAAGCAATGAGTCCTAGCAATATCGGAGGGTCACTTTTTCTCCTATTTTATGCACAAACCAGTTTTATAGGCTTGAATAGTCAGCGCAGCCCCCTTATAAACAACCCATTAGTCAAAAACTACTAGACAATAAAATCATTCAATTCATTTTTATTTTATACATTTATCGATAGGACTTTTCTATGACAGATTATGATCGCATCACTGCCAACCCGCATTTTGATATGCTGATGAGTGCGCACAAAGAAGTACAGACCACACAAGCGGCATTAGTACCTATGGTGGTTGAACAGTCCTCACGCGGTGAACGCTCGTTTGATATTTTTTCACGTCTATTACGTGAGCGCGTTATCTTTTTGACCGGTCAGGTTGAAGATAACATGGCTAACCTTATCGTCGCCCAGTTACTATTCTTAGAAGCTGAAAACCCTGACAAAGATATCCATTTGTATATCAACTCACCAGGTGGTTCAGTAAGCGCTGGCTTGGCTATTTTTGATACTATGAACTTCATCAAACCTGAGGTATCTACTATCTGTATGGGCGGTGCTTACAGCATGGGTTCATTCCTATTGGCCGCTGGTCAAAAAGGCAAGCGCTACTCACTTGCTAATGCTCGTGTCATGATTCACCAGCCTTCAGGCGGCGCGCAGGGTCAAGCAACAGATATCGAAATTAACGCTCGTGAAATCCTTAAAACTCGTGCACGTCTAAATAGTATCTTAGCTGAGCGCACTGGTCAGCCAGTAGAGAAAATCGAAAAAGACGTTGAGCGTGATTATTGGTTAGATGCACAAGAAGCCAAAGAGTATGGTTTGGTTGACGAAGTATTAGAGCGTCGCCCTGAATCTTTGTAATCTAAGCATTAACGTGATGCCTCTTTATTGAGAGTGCAGTCATAAGACCTTTTATAGTTTATTTGCCGTACAGTAAACCGTTATCAATGTCATACCTGACCTATTGAAAGGTATGACCATTGAATGAATACGATAATCGACATACTACAAATAAACTAACCAGTTTTAAATTTTAGGAGCGCCTTTTATGGCAGAAGATAATACCCCGCAGTGTTCGTTTTGCGGTAAAGCCAAAAGCGATGTACAGCAACTGATTGCTGCTGACGATGCCAATATTTGTAATGAATGTATCGAGCTATGTACCGACTTAATCGCAGACAGCGCAGAGCACGGTGATGATGATAGCGAAGTAGACACTTCTTGGGTCAATAAAAAACTACCAACGCCAAAAGAGCTGCGTGCCAAGCTTGATGAATATGTCATCGGTCAGGACGCTGCCAAAAAAGCATTGGCTGTGGCCGTCTATAACCATTACAAACGCCTAAAAGTTAGCCAAACACTAGCCAACGACAGCAAAAAAGCCAAGATCGGCGCTGACGATGCAATGGTAGAATTGGCTAAGAGTAATATCTTGCTAATCGGTCCGACTGGTTCTGGTAAGACATTACTTGCCCAAACCTTGGCTCGTCTGTTAGATGTACCTTTTGCAATGGCTGATGCCACGACCTTAACCGAAGCTGGTTATGTTGGTGAAGACGTTGAAAACATCGTACAAAAGCTACTTCAAGCTTCTGACTATGATGTAGCCAAAGCTGAGCAAGGTATCATCTATATTGATGAAATCGATAAAATCAGTAAAAAAGGCGACAATCCATCTATCACCCGTGATGTGTCAGGTGAAGGCGTACAGCAAGCGTTGCTAAAGCTAATCGAAGGTACTGTGGCTGCTATCCCGCCGCACGGTGGTCGTAAGCATCCGCAGCAAGAGTTGATCCAAGTGGATACTAGCAACATCTTAATCATCGTTGGTGGTGCATTTGCTGGACTTGATAAAGTCATTCAGCAACGTACTGAAAAAGGCGGTATTGGCTTTAACGCTGATGTCAGCTCAAAAGACGACAGCCGTCGTAGCTCAGACTTGCTACAAGAAGTCGAGCCAGAAGATCTGATCAAATTTGGTCTTATTCCTGAGCTGATCGGTCGTCTGCCAGTACTTGCGGCACTGCAAGAGCTAGATGAAGCAGCCCTAGTACAAATCCTGACCGAACCTAAGAACGCACTGGTAAAACAGTACAAGTACTTGTTTGACATGGAAGGTGCTGAGATTAGCTTTACCCAAGAAGCTCTAGATGCCATCGCCAAAAAAGCAATGGAACGCAAGACAGGTGCTCGTGGTCTACGTTCAATTGTAGAAAACGCCCTGCTTGAGACTATGTATGAATTGCCTTCTATGGAAAATGCTAAAACTGTAATGGTTGATGCGGACGTTATCAATGAAGGTAAAGTGCCTAAAATTGCTTAATTTATAACTGATATAAATAGTCCGTTATCATTAACGGACTACTAAAGAGCGTCTGGCTAAATTAGCTCAGGCGCTTTTTTCATGCCTATTATTTAACCAATTTGTCTATTGGATAACTTGATACTAGATAACTTGCCTACTGAAAATTAGGGATATTCATTACTTCTGTCCTGAAATGACAGCAGCGTTTATCAATCGCGAGTAAACGTCAGTGCAAACCATGCTAATGTAGATAGACTGTTTTGACCTTTATACTTTATTTCTATATACCGTCATATATAGCCTGTACAACCCATGTGATTAATAAGACAAAGGATTGTTTATTATGCTCAACCATGTGACCGCTATGGCGACTTCATTGCGCCAAAACCTACCGTTTTCCTCTAACCGTACCTCGTTGGATGACTCAAATGTTGAATCCTACTATCGCAACCACGTCGCTGCTATCACAGGCGCAGGCTCTGGTATGGGGCGTGAGCTGGCCATTCATTTAGCAAAAATGGGCTGTCATGTTGCACTATCAGATATCAATCCTGAACAGTTGGCAGCGACCAAACAGTTACTTGCCAATTATGATGTCGACGTCACTATGACCGTACTCGATGTGTCAGACAATAAAGCCGTGGAAGCATGGGCTGATAGCGTAATGGCAGAGCATGGTAAAGTAAATTTCATCTTTAACAATGCAGGTGTCGCACTCTACTCTACCGTCGAAGGCAGTAGTATTAGTGAGCTTGAATGGGTAATGAACATTAATTTTTGGGGCGTGGTTTACGGCACTAAGGCGTTTTTACCGTTAATCAAAAACAGCGTGAAACAGAGCCAGTTTGGCGAACATGGACATATTATCAATATCTCAAGTCTATTTGGTTTGACCGCTCAACCATCACAGTCAGCCTACAACTCTAGCAAATTTGCCGTACGCGGCTTCACAGAGAGCTTACGCCAAGAGCTAAACATTCAGAACTGCGGGGTATCAGCAACTTGTATCCATCCGGGCGGCATCAAAACCAATATTGCCAACAGCGCGCGCGGTAATGAGAGCATCCATGATATTGGCATGAGCACTGGGCCCAAAGCCATCAGAAGTTTTAATAAGTTCTTAAAATTCGATGCCAATGAAGCGGCTTGGATTATCCTACAGGCAGCAGCGACCAACCAGCAGCGTTGTTTAATTGGTAACGATGCCAAGATGATTGATGCCATTCAGCGGGTATTTCCATCACACTATAGCCAAGTTCTGAACGACTTCCATCAACTGTCCCGCAAGCTAAAACCACGTCGTCATAAGAAGTTAAAAACGGTCGAATAATATTTTATAAACACTCCCTATATCATGAGAAATTGATTAGTTTATATATAAAAAGCCCAGCTATAGTCGTAGCTGGGCTTTTTGATAGTTGCCGTTATTGATTAAGGATAAGACTGAATTTTGAGACTATTGATGATATTTCAGTTCAATACTTCAAAGATTAAGGCAGCTTCATATCACCAGCGACTAACCAGCCCATACGGCGCATGATATAAGCCACTAACCCTGCAATCACCGCAGGCAATACAAACATCAGGAGAATAATCGCTGTCCATAATTGACCGGTGCTCATGATTTCTTGTGATGCCTCGATGACCCCAAACACACCGACCAAACCAGCGGTACCCATACCTGCACCTGTCGCGGTACAAGCTAGTCCAAAACCAACGGTTGCGATAGGCCCAACGATAGCGCTAGCAATGACAGCAGGTAGCAGAACGATAGGCTTTTTGAGCACATTAGGGATTTGCAACATACTGGTACCCAAGCCCTGAGAGATGACACCACTAACGCCATTGTCTTTAAAACTTGCAACAGCAAAACCAATCATATGCGCTGCACAGCCTACCACTGCTGCCCCGCCCGCCAATCCACCAAGTCCAATAGCAATACAAATAGCTGCACTTGACGTTGGAAGGGTTAATAAAATACCAACCACCACAGCGATGACGATACCCATTAGCAGTGGCTGTAATTCAGTAGCAGCATGAATACCCTGACCGATAGCTGCGACCCCTGCTACGATAGGCGGATTAAGCAGTGCGCAAACTAAGAGAGCAATACCGCATACAACCAATGGCACCAATAAAATATCAAGTTTCGTCTTACCAGCGACCCAAGTACCAGCACGATAAGCAAACACAGAGGTCAAATAAGCACCGATTGGATTGCCCGGTAGTGCTACAAAAGTTGCAGGCCCACCCACTTGCGGCGTAAAGAGCGTGCCTGCCATCAGTGCTTCGGAATGGGCACCAAGCATACCTGCCACAAGGCAGCTGAGCATCACTAGCGTTGGCGCTTTGAGATAGTAAGCGATACCTACACCGATGCCAGCACCCATTAATATCGAGGCAAGCTTTCCGACCGCGACCAATGCTGGCAAATCTAACCAACCACCGATTTGCGAGATAATCAGACCTGCGATTAACGTGACAAATAGCCCGAGAGCCATACCAGTAAAAGCATCGATAAAGTATTTTTGAAAGAACGCTTTGATGACGCCTGCTTGCGGTGTTACTGAGTTAGATACGGTCATAACCATACTCTTAATGGACGTTTAATAGGATAAAACAGCTAGAAAGCTTTTGATAAAATAAAGAGATAAAAAAAGCGTCATTACGACGCTTTTTTAATAAATACAATAACTGCAAACTGCCTCATCTAGCGACGCTGTTCAACGATAATAGAATCTATACCATTGTTTTGTAGGCGCTGCTGTGCCGTCGTCACTGCTTGACGGTTATTCAAAGGACGCGAGATGACTTGATAAATTGGCAAGCCATTACCCGTCGTGTTTTTGACCACGCGAGCATCGACACCTGCCATTAGTACTTGCGCACGGCGACGATCTGCTTCATCTGCATCACTAAAGCTATTGATCTGCAAGATGTAGGTCGCCGCAGGTTTGGCAGCTTGGATGCTGGCCGTACCTGCTGCTGCATTATTGTTGCGGGTTGTAGCGTTACTAGTAGCAGGCGGCGTACCATCATAAGTTGCATCTTCTTCAACGACAACGATATCCTCATTAGACCCAGCATTATTAGCACCAGCAGGTTCGACAGTCGCATTTTCCGAACCACCGAAGCTGTCCGTTCCGGTACTGCCTGCTGCATCGCTCTCTGGTTGAGTCACGACGACGTCTGGTTCAAACGCACCGATATCACCTATTTGATCATTATCAATATCAGCGATATCTTCGTCAGGGATGGTGGCCATCTCTTGATTAGGTAAAATATCGTAGAATTCATAATCGCCATTATCGGTATCAGTATCCACACGTGGCTGTACCTGTCTCTTATACACATCTCCGAGCCCA
>CAJXUF010000063.1 GCA_913061175.1 uncultured Psychrobacter sp. | reverse complement strand
GAGATAGGAGTCCGTCTCGTGGGCTCGGAGATGTGTATAAGAGACAGATAATAGACTTGCGGCGCTAACGTCACTCAGACATATGGCTGCCCGATAAAACTGTCTTTGCGGCATCAATTGACCCGTCATGGTTAATATCAATTTATCTAAGAATGTCAACGCATAACGTAAGATGTGTCATCAATACAACACCCACTTGACCATTTCAATAAAAAATCGTTACTCATTATAAAAGAAAAGTCCTACAAACACGATACGCATTTATGAGTATCGATGCTAAGGTAATGTTAAGAAAATGAGGTTGTTATAACGGTAAAGTTTCATCATACCTGAAACAAAAATTTATAGTAATAATAGATAAGCCAAACTTTGAATACTAAATAAAGGGATTAATAATGAATAACGATAATAATATCACTGAAGACAGCCATGAGAGAATAGTGGAAGCACCGACCAGTAAGACTTCTAGCCTAGGCAGCTTAGATAATTTGGATGCACTAAGCCAGTATATTAAGTCTACGAAAGGGACTCGCGAAGGGCGTGCGATACCACCACTTGAAAAATGGCATCCTGAAGATATTGCTGATATGGATTTGACTATCAAGGCAAACGGAGAGTGGTGGCATGAAGGCGGACAAATGACCCGTGAGTCACTGGTCAGCTTGTTTGCCACAATACTATGGAAAGAAGAAAATAATGGCAATACTGAGTACTTTTTAAAGACCCCTGTACAGAAAATCCGTATCCAAGTTGAAGATGCACCACTGCTGATCAATGATGTTGGTATTGTCCATGAAGATGATATGAGTTGGTTGGAGTTTACAACGACGACAGGAGATGTGGTCCGCTTAGACGATGAGCATTCGATTGTATTAAAGGCGTATAATTCTAATAAGAGCGACTCTAATGACAGCGACTTTAGTGAAAGCGACTTTCATAACAGTGATACAGCGAATCAAGTGAGTACAGCTGACGATGTTGCAGATTCTCAGGAATTAGCATCTACAGAACAGGTACGCCCTTACATGATGGTCAGAAATGGCTTGACTGCGCTTATTGGCCGCAATACTTTTTATCACCTGACTGAAATTGGAGCATTATCAGAAGACAATGGTAAGACGATATTAACGTTACAAAGTGGTGGTCAGTCTTATTCATTATCGATGCCTACTGATTAAGTATTATGTTTATCTATTAATTGCTGTATGCCGATGAGTGCTATAATTTTATAATGTCGCCTGATTCTATTGGTCTGAAAAATTCCTATCGTATAAAGGTAGTTGATAGATAGCTGACGTAGAGTAACGCCACACACGCAGTATACATATAGCGCATTTAACTGGGTAATGAGATTGATGAATAATATGATAATGGCATTAGCATAAAGATGGATATCAAAAACCAGACAGTCGGAAAGCTCAGACCGTGTGTCGATATATCTGTTGACCAGAGTCTCAAAGCTATTGATCCAGTAGATGTCAATAAACATGCTGGTAACACAGTTGTAAGCGATAAAAACCGTAGCGCGCCCATTGGCGTGTTTGATTCTGGTATTGGCGGTTTGTCTGTTTATTTGCATTTAGCACAGCAGCTGCCTACTGAGCGTTATGTATATTACGCCGATACGCTGAACGTACCTTATGGCAATCGCGACAGCGAAGATATTGAAGCATTAACACTAAAAGCCGTAGAGTGGTTACATCAGCAAGGCTGTAAGCTAATAGTTATTGCATGTAACAGTGCTTCAGCATATGCGCTAGATACTGCCCGACGCTGCTATCCACATATACCTATTGTGGGTCTTGTTCCTGCATTGAAGCCTGCGGTATTGGCGAGTAAGAGTGCTCATGTAGCGGTGCTAGCAACCAAAGCGACGTTGAATGGCACCTTATTAAATGATGTTATCATAAATTTTGCTAAACCCAACAATACAATAGTCACTAAGTATTTTGATCCGCAATTGGTGCCTTGGGTAGAAGCAGGTATGTCAGAACAAGACGAGACAGCCGAGAGATTACGTCAACAGGTACGAATATTTGCTAATGAAGGTGTCGATCAGTTAGTGCTGGGATGTACGCATTATCCATTTTTTAAGACATTCTTGTTAGATGAGATTACACAGCAGCAGTTATCAATACAAGTCATTGATTCTGGTCAAGCGATTGCTGAACGAGTTAGGCAGCTATTGATTGCAAACAACTTATCTGCATCATTGATGAGTGAAAAACGAGAAAATCTGTCACAAAAAACCAGTAAGAAAAATACCATTACTAGACCGCCATTAACTTTTCACGCCACTAAATATAGTGATAGACTATGCGCTTTAGTTGAGCGCTTACTCGGTACAGAAATGGCATTGCAATACTACTCTCACTAGTTATTATCAAAGTTAGTGATATCAATACGCTGTATGCAACGCTGACTCGGTTAAAATAAATTGAGTGCATCTTTTCAAGCTAAGAGTATGCTAGGCTGAGCAAGACAAGATTTTTGTGTTCTATCTCACACCCTATCCTTTTTATGTCACGACCTACGCTTAGAGGTAATTGTGCCGAATCGTCGCTATCATATTCATATTATATGCGCTGACAACGACCAGTTGTTGGTTCTAGACAGCTTAGCGATATTTTTTCAGGCGCGCGCATTTCTGACCTATGATGTTTCTAGTAAATTATCTAAAGCCTCTTTTTATGGGCGTCAGTGTATTGACTCTTGTGATTACGCAGTCATGATCGTTGGCGACAGCTACGGGACTGTGCAAAAAAACGGTGTCAGCCAGATGCATTTGAGTTATCTAAATGCCAAAGCGAAGCTTAAGCCGTTAATTGTGCTGGTTAAAAACCACTCTCCAGATGTCGTCATCAGCCGACAACTCCAAGAGTTCATTAAATTAGTGACCAAGCAAGATAACCAGCTACATTACTATGATACGGAAGAAGATATTGAGCCATTGCTAGTACAGGCTCATTATAATGCAGTCGCCAATAATAAAATGATAGGTGGCTGGGTCAGAGCGAACGACGAAGAGAATACGACTAGTAAAAAGGTCGTGTATGAGAAGACCGTCGATATATTACCTAGTACTACCGAGGTAGAGAAAAACAGTGCTGATGAAGAAGACTTTATAGCGGATAAGGTTAGTGAGCCAATTGAGTTAACGGAGTTTTTTGAGATTCAATATAGTGCCCAAGCTTATGAGGGCGGCAATCTAACGGACGTGACCCGATCACTAACCCTCTCGTGGCACGAGATACTTATGACACTCATGAGAATACCATCTACTTTTTCGAGCTATGGCTTGCAAAATGCTATTAATCGTTTGATTACCGCTAAAGCGGAAGTAGACATCAAAAAAGAGATGCCAAACGTTCATGCTGTCTCACGCTGCCAAATCTCTCAAGCTGATATCAATAATTTGCAACGTAAGCTAGTCGGTGCAAACTGGATACAACTAATGACTTATGGCACGCGGGTATCACAAGAGCTATGGAAACTTACCTTCTACGCAAAAAACTTACTGCAAAATCATACCTCAAGTACAAACAAACAAGACTAGTAATTATTTGCTAGCGTGCTCAATAATAGCCATCTAAAACGTCCACTGTGGCATCACGACTACGTTTTGTAATACAAAGCATACGTGCAATGCTTGTGAATATTCCTCAGACCCGTAATAATGAAGTCAGTCAGTTAACAGTATTAACAACGTTGGCTGTTTGAGAATGACAACTATAATATTAATAATTAGGGAGAGCGTACGATGAGCAATGCTAAAAATGACGAACTAAAAAGAGAGATTGATGGTCTAGAAAAGTCTATGCATGATGCTGATCAGTTTCATACGTTAGAAGAGCAAGTAGCAGATATGAAACGTCGCGGTATAGATCCTAGCAAAGCCTACAAAGATTTAGACAGCAAAGCAGAAGATGAAGATTGGGGCGATGCGACTTGGAAAGAAAATGGTAAGTGGGAGCCAAAAACGGCAGCCGATTTAGATGACAAAGCTCGTGAAAACTGGAATGGTGATAATGGTCAGCCTAAGCCACCACCTATCGTCTAGATACGTATTTTGAGTCAATTGGATAAGTTCTATTAATAATTATCTATAAATAAGAAAGCCACGCTATCGTTAGCGTGGCTTTTTTGATGCGTCTAAATAGCATTACTTATCTTGCTACTATGAACCTTGGTCTATACGGACAAGTTTGATAGTGCCATCGGCATCAGTAACGCGGCGATAACGTGTATTGCCAGAAGTTGATGAGCTCACTGATGGTTGAGATGAGTAGCTACTAGGAGCAGTCGTTTGCTGCTGAATTAATTGTCCCATGCGATCGGCAGGTGCAGGATTCAGAGGCTGGCTGTTTGCAGGCTGGCCGTATTGAGTTTGACTCGGCGCTGCATTACCAACGATGGCGCGATAGAACTTCTGGCCTGCGCGTCCGTCAGCTGGGAAAATACCGCGACTAGTCTGGTATTGTTGGATAGCTGTACGGGTATTGTCTCCGATGATACCATCTACACCGCCGATATCATAACCGGCATTTAGCAACGCTTGTTGAATGTCTTTGGCCTGCTGGCGGCTGATACCAGGATCATCTGTCGGCCACGCAGTGATAAAGTCTGTTTTGCTGCTGTCTTCGCGAGTGATTAGATCTGATAAGTGTGCGATAGCCAGCGCGTAGTTTTCTGATGCGTTATAAGAGTAGAAAGTGTCGAAATTTTTACCCACCAAGAAAGCAGGGCCTTCCATACCAGCAGGTAATAATAAGCCTGCACTGCTCAAGTCATACGGTAGCGGACTGCCATTAGCCAATGTCAAACCTTGGTCGCGCCAGTGGCTTATTGACTTTTTGTCTTTACGATTCGAAGCGGCCCAAAATCCATCAGGTAGTTTGACTTCATAGCCCCAAGGCTCGCCAGTACGATAGCCGCGATTGTCCAAGAAGTTTGCGGTAGAAGCGAGTGCATCAGGTACGCTATTGACCAAGTCACGACGACCATCACCATCGAAATCTACTGCCAATTCTAAAAAGGTGCTTGGCATAAACTGTGTCTGTCCAAAGGCACCTGCCCATGAGCCTGTCATATCATTTGGTGCGATATCACCGTTTTGCACGATTTTTAGTGCATTGGCGTACTCACCTTGGAAGTAGCTCTGACGACGATCAAAACAAGACAATGTCGCTAAAGACTCAAATAATGGTTTTTTACCTAGTGTTTGACCAAAGTTAGATTCTACGCCCCAGACACCTAGCACATGCTCAGCTTTTACGCCATAACGTGATTCGATTTGACGTAGTGTAAAGCCCCATTGACGCTTGGCTCGGATACCGTCCTCGACACGCTCTTTGTCTACCAATGCTGACAAGTAGTCCCAGACGTCTTTTTGAAACTCTGGTTGGTAGTTGAGTGACTGAATGACACTAGGATCAGGCTGGCTTGGGCGATAGTTATTAAAGGTATAACCATCAACACCGCTAAACTTGCTAGAGTTTTTTAGATTGTCCAGACACTGCTGAAACTCACTATTGGATAAATCAGGTGCTGGCGGCTGCGCAGCTTGAGCAGTGGTAGCAAGGCTGATGCCGATAGCAACACTAAGCAACGACAAAGTAGAAAAAGGAGTCAAACGCATGAAAATATCCTATAAACGTTAAAATAGTTATCGAAAGGCAAAAAATGATATTAACGTAGAGTAACCAATCTAAACAGTAAAGAAAAGCTGTCGCAGTACCAAGGTTATAAATGGTTACGATAAATTGACGCTGCCGTGAGATTAGAAGAGGATTTCATAGAGCTGAAAATGCAAAGCGTTAAACAATACTTTATCTTGAGGACTATCCTTAGGAGGTATAACCTGTTTATTTAGCTAGCACATTATCTAATTCATCAATCAACGCATGAATACGTGCCGCATTTTTACCCAAATCGCTTTTGCCAATTCGTGATTTACTGCGGATATCAACCAAGCGTTCGCTATCATTGTCAGTCACACGAATGATGACGTCATCTTTAAAGCCAAACCAAGCAGTCGTCTCTGTCGCTTCAACGATGCCTTTGTCTGCATCAGTATTTACAAGCTCCCATCCTAAATTTTCTATGGCTTGTTTGGCTGCTTCAACCACTTTAGACTTCGATTGAGCATAGGTCAATGTCTGCAAATCAGGGTAGGCAGTACGTTGGTGTTCAGCTACTTCTGCGCCTGTGTACTCTACGGGATTCGGTGCATCTGCACGTAGTGGAGCAATCTTGACAAACTCAGGCGGATTCACCAGATCGGTAGAAATATCGTGAATAGGTGGTACATTTTTGGCCGTATTCATCATGCTGAGAGGAACAGCGATTGCAGCGAGAGCAAATACGGCTGAGGCTAGTGCGCTCCCAATACTGGCTGTATTACGTTTAAACAATAACTGTATAGCCAACAATACTAATGCTGCGATACCAGCAAATAACCCAAATTTAAACCCTGTAAACGCGGTGCCTAATTCTACAACGCCAAACTTATACAATGGGCCTGCCAGAGCGACTAGCAGAATAGCAATTACACTCATTAGACCGACTATCATTTTCATTCAATCTCTCCGTTACGACTTAGCAGTGTGTTAAAGGTTACATGAGTTTTTATTTATTGCTCAATAGCCAAACCTGTTCTGTGACGGTGATATCAGGTGCAGAACCTATAGAAGAAGGCACACTTGCTAGCTCACAGGTTTGGTAGTGAGCGCTATAATACTGCTCTAATTGTTCGCCATTAATAGAGAAGGGTGGTCCATTCTTTTTACGCTGATCGTAATTTAGCGTGAGTAAAAGCTGCGGTGTTATTTCATTGTTAGCACCATCAACTTTACTGGTATCGTTACTAAGTTTCCGCACTTGCTCACTATATTTCACACGCATATCAGCTGGCAGGGCGATTAATGCCGCTTTATCATATACTGCATCAATAGAACCAATATCTTTAGCGGCCAGTGCAAAGATATCAGCGACCCATAAAGTGATGGTTTGTCCCGACAATTGGCCTTGATAGTATTTAATCGCTGGATTGTCTGCCTGTTGATAGACAGTAGGTTCGATGTTTTGCTCAGCAAAGAATTCTTGTACGGCTGTTTCGACCAACTCAACGCCCACCACGTCATAGCCTTGCGTCGCTAGCCAAACCATATCGATAGATTTTCCACACAATGGAACGAAAATTCGGCTACCCGCAGTTAGATTGAGGCGGTTGAAATATTCAATCAGCAAGGGATTGACCATAGATTGATTGAATCCAATGCGACCTTCTTGCCAACGTTTTTGCCAAAACTCAGGGTTCATGCTGTGATCCTCTATTTGCAAGTTTTTATATATAGATTTAGCTTTAATAATATTGATTGGTTATGTCAAATGTATAAATAGTAAAAAGCCAAACACCTATAGTATAAGTGTTTGGCTGATATCTAACATTGGGCTAAGAAACTTTTTGAATAAATAATGTCTTATTCAATTTAGCGAACCCTCATTTAACTAACCATATATTTGCTAAATTCTTTACGCAGTTTGGCAAGCTTTGGCGGTATTGCAAAGTTGCAATAAGCTTGTCCTGGATTTCTGTTGAAGAAATCTTGATGTGAGTCTTCTGCTTGATAGAATTCAACGGCAGGGTGTACTTCCGTCACCACATTGACACCCATATCGCGTAATTTATTGATGGTGCGGTCAACGGTCGGTTTTTGACTGTCTTCGGTGTAAAAGACCACGCTGCGATACTGACTACCGACGTCATTGCCTTGACGATCCATCGTGGTGGGATCATGCGTGGCAAAGAAGACATCGAGTATTACTTCTAACGGGACGATAGACTCATCAAATTCGACTTTGATGACTTCGACATGGCCAGTCGTACCACTACAGACAGCTTCATAATTGGCAGAGACAGCATCACCGCCCATGTAGCCTGAGATGACAGATTGCACACCTTTTACCGATAAAAATACAGACTCGGTGCACCAGAAGCAGCCGCCACCTAATACGATCGTTTGCATAATTTTTCCTATTATTATAAATATGGGTTAAGCGCTATATTTGGTAATGATGCTCTCATTTTTCAATGCTTCTTTCAAACGCATCATTACCCTTGGCATTATTTATTCAGCTTAGCAGGCAAGCCAAAGGCGATAAGTAACAAACAGTAATGTTATAATGGGCTTTTGCTACGTTGCTTGGTTTTCAACTGACAATGACAAACGAAACTACCGAGCAAAAACCACTAAGTAATTTCTAATTTCAGTTCCATTCTAAAAAATGAGTCGTCCCATGAGCCAATCTCAGCCTGCTATCAAACATGACACCCTATTTGATAAACCGTTTACTACGCCACTGGATAAGGCGGCACGCTTTTCGTTTGATGAGCAAGTGGTGGCTTGTTTTCCTGACATGATTCGTCGCAGTGTACCTGGTTATGGTCAGGTACTGGCGATGCTACCTATATTCGCCCGTCGTCATTGCAAGTATCGTCAGCAGAGCGATAGTGGTCAACGCGTTAGTCGTGTTTATGACTTGGGCTGTTCATTGGGTGCAGCCAGTATGACGCTAGCGGGTGAGTTTGATCCGCAAGATTTGCAGATTAAAGCAATTGATATCTCACCAGCGATGACGACAGAGGCGACCACGTTATTGAGTGAGAATTATCCTGAGCACGATATCGAAGTGATCACAGCAGATATCCGCGATATTGAGCTTGAGCCGTGCGACATGGTGATTTTGAACTTGACGTTACAGTTTTTGCCAGCTGAAGATAGGGTAGCAGTATTAGAGAAGATTTATGCGGCATTGAGCGAAGGCGGCATATTGGTACTGACTGAAAAAACCCATGCGTTTGATGAGCAATATGATGCGTGGTTAGTAGAGCGTTATTATGACTTTAAACGTGCCAATGGTTATACCGAAATGGAAATCAGTGGCAAGCGTAATGCGTTAGAAAATGTCCTCATTACTGACACATTAGATGAGCATCATGCACGGTTGAGTAATGTTGGGTTTGCGCGTCATCTGACGTGGTTTCAGTTTTTGAACTTTGTTTCTATTGTTGCGTTTAAATAATTCTTACTTTTAACACAGTTATTTCTTAATCAATACGGTAACCTGCTTTTATGCTCAACGACACTATCATTAACGCCGAACGCGAACTATATCTAACCCTGCTAGAGCTGGCACAGCAGCAGCCAAGCGCTTATGAATGGCTTAAGCAATTACCAACGTGGCTAGGTGATATAAAAGACAAAGCCAACTATGCGCATGCGCCTGCCTACCAAGCGTCAGTTGCTCGTTTGCCAAACTTAGCTGTCAATCATGTCGATCTAAACAGCGATACATTGACGATTGAGGCAGATCTAAATGAATCTCAACGCAAACAAACAACAGCACTATTAAAGCAGTTGATGCCGTGGCGTAAAGGCCCATTTCAGATTGGCGGTCAAATCGGCGATGATGAGTCAGGTATTAAGATTGATACCGAGTGGCACAGTGATTGGAAATGGAAACGTGTTGCGCCGCATTTAAGTAGGTTAGACGGTCGCCGCGTATTGGATGTAGGCGGTGGCTCTGGTTATCACGGCTGGCGCATGGCAGGAGCTGGCGCGGATACCGTTATTATTATTGATCCGTCATGTTTGTTTTATCATCAATTTATGGCGATTCGTCACTTTGTTGGTGCTGCAGACGCTAGTGATACAGGTAGCTATCGGACGCATTATATCCCTGTACCGCTTGAAGCGTTACCTGAGCACAGCCAACTGTTTGATACCGTATTTAGCATGGGAGTTCTGTACCATCGTCAGTCACCGTTTGAGCATTTACAACAGCTGAAAGGACAGTTAGTCAAAGGTGGTGAGCTGGTGCTTGAAACGTTGGTGATTGAAGGTGATGCCAATACTGTACTGGTACCGCACGACCGCTACGCGCAGATGAATAACGTCTATTTCTTACCATCGGTGGCGGCATTAATTGGCTGGTTAGAGAAAGCAGGGTTTTCAGATGTGCGCTGCGTCGATGTGGCAGTCACCTCGACTGAGGAACAACGACAAACCGAATGGATGACCTATCATTCGTTAACAGATTTCTTAGATTCTAATGATTCTACTAAGACCGTCGAAGGATATCCTGCTCCCATGCGTGCGACTTTGATTGCCAAAAAGTAGCATTGATGGTGGTAGCTAACATAAGGAAAGCACTATGAAGACTTTGAAGACATCAAAGACTTTGATTGTAGCTACCATCAGCTTGCTGACGCTACCTGCTATGGCAGGTTATGGAACTGTATCCGAAGGCTGGGGCTTTGTACAAGACGACTGGCAAGTGGTTTGTGATAATACGCGGACTTGTCGAGCGGCTGGTTACGCCAGTGAAGCACTCATAGATGAGCCTGCCTCAATATTGTTCACAGCGTTGCCAAAAGTAGCTCTACCAGAAGCGCAAATTCAGTTTATATCAGAAGTGCCGCTAGATGATCTTAA
This sequence comes from uncultured Psychrobacter sp., assembly GCA_913061175.1. Lineage (GTDB taxonomy): Bacteria > Pseudomonadota > Gammaproteobacteria > Pseudomonadales > Moraxellaceae > Psychrobacter. The sequence goes on along the minus strand of CAJXUF010000063.1, from coordinate 3,784 downwards.
GCCTGCTGAGCTTTGGCTAAACAATAAAAACTATGGTCTGCTGCAACCGAACAAAGAAGACAGTCTATTATACGACTTGTCAGCCAAGCAGACCCAAGCACTGCTTGCTCATGCTCGTATAGCGACTAAGATAGAAATTAGAGCAGGCGACAACTACTGGCAGATCAGCGATAAAGGCATGTCAGCCGTATTGCTCAAACTAGACGATGTGCAAGATCGAGTAGGGACGCCGATAGCATTGGTCAGTAAGCATAATCCAAATCGTCAACGTCCTAAAGCAGCTCTACCAAAACCAATCATTAAAAAAGCATTTGCATATTCAGCAAAAGACAACAGAACACTTGCTCCATCAAAGCTGGCGTATTTTCAGAAAAATATTAATAAATGGGTCGATATTAATGCCGAGCAGCTCATAGGGTCTAAGGACGTGATGGGCGACTGTGAGCTGATTAACCCAAAGACTGAAACATACCAGCGGATGTCAGAGTATGGCTCTACGATGCTTGGTTGGGACTTTATACCGGTTGATGATAGCTATACATTAGCCGCGCATAGTTGCTGGCTAGGTGCTTACAATTCCAGTAACGGCTATTGGCTCATTGATAATGCAAAACCTAGTAAGCCTATGCTTATCACGACAGCAGGAAATGATTATTTTGATGGTGAGATTTCGGCCACTCACAAAGACCGAGGTATCGGTGACTGCTGGAATCGTACTGCATGGACGTGGAATGGTGAAACGTTTGCTAAGAGCGAAGAGTCAAGTACGGGAATGTGCCGAGGTTTTGCTGGTGGAGCGTGGGACCTACCAACGTATGTGAGTCAGGTTATAGAGAATAAGGCTAAGGCTCAGTAGCTTATTTTATTTAAAAGGTTTTGATCTAAGAAGCCTTGATTTAAAAGGCCCTGATTCAAATGACTGACACCTTATAAAGGGCAGCAGTCATAAGTCGTAATTACATTTTTAGTTTTGCTATTCATGTCCTAAGCGATATCAAAGAATAGTGATGAAAATGGCTAATTAGATTAACCATTTTTTGAAAGCGACTTCCATGACTATCTTAAGGATAAAACCAACAGAACCTGCGCCTAGGGCTAGAAATATCCAAAAAGTACCAGCACGTCCAGCTTCAGACGTTTTAGAGATATCCCACATAATAAAAAACAAGAAAGCGATGAATATCGGCAACAAGACGTACAGTCCCCAACTGGTGACAGTACTGGCGGCAATAGCAAACATGGCGTAATCCTATAATAAAGTAGTAACGCGTCTTCTATATTTTAGAAGAGCCGTACAAACCATCATTATAACGTGGAAGCAGTCAGGTATAAACGACTGCCCAGTATTGAGCAACAGTAACGCTACAATTCACGTTATGAATTATTTATCAGTTTTGCATCATTGATATTAGTCAGTCTAAATCATGATAACGGTAAGATTTTAGTGCTAATTTTGGCGCAAATGGTGCAATAAAGCGCAAAGATTGTTATATTTACAGGTTACTTATCTTTTTACATTATTCTATCCCTGCAATGTCGGTCGCTATTATAATAAGCAGTTATCGATTGCTCGCATTCGCACCGTTTTTGTTGTTTATTTAATTGAGTTCAAATTCCTATGTCACAAGCCCAAATTGATACGCTTGCATCCCTATTCAACGATGCAATTCAAACCCTACAAGCAGATGGTACGCTACCAAGCGATTGGCAAAACAACAGTCAAATCACTCGTACAAAAGATTTAAGTCACGGTGATTTTGCCAGTAATATCGCGCTAACGGCAGCGAAAGCGGCCAAGGCCAATCCGCGTCAACTTGCTGAAAAAATTGTCAGCGCATTGCCTGACAATCAAGATATTCGCCAAGTAGAAATCGCAGGTCCAGGGTTTATTAACGTATTCTTAAACTCGGAAGCTAAGTTTTCTGTATTGGACGATATTTTTACATTGCAAGATCGCTTTGGCTTGAGTAATCAGTTTGACGGTCAAAAAGTCCAAGTTGAATTCGTCTCTGCCAATCCAACGTCAAGTCTGCACGTTGGTCACGGTCGCGGTGCTGCATTTGGCATGAGCGTTGCTAACTTGTTAGAAGCTATTGGCTATGACGTCACGCGTGAATATTATGTCAATGACGCTGGTCGTCAAATGGACATCTTGGCCACCAGTACATATTTGCGCTATCTACAGCTAAATGGTGAAGAGATAACTTTCCCAGTTAACGCCTATCAAGGTGATTATGTCAGTGATATCGCCCAAACACTAAAAACACAGCATGGCGATAGCTACGTACATAGCTTTGCAGACGTTGCCAAAGATGTGCCAGAAGATGCTAAGTTTGAGATTAATGCTGATGGCGAAAAAACCGTCATCTCAGGTGATAAAGAAGCGCATATTGATGGCTTGATTGCCAATAGTAAGTCTTTGCTAGGTGACAGCTACGCGTTATTTTTAAACGCGGCATTGAGCAGTATTTTGGCGGATATCAAAGACGACTTAAATGACTTTGGTGTGAGCTACGAGTGCTGGTTTAGCGAAAGATCTATCGATAGCGAGATTGAGCCTGTCCTACAAATACTAGAAGACAAAGGCTACCTATACGAAAAAGATGGCAATATCTGGTTTAAATCGACTGATTTCGGCGATGAGAAAGACCGTGTGGTACGCCGTGCCAATGGCCAGTCGACGTATTTTGCTTCTGACATCGCTTATCATAAAAACAAGTTTGATCGCGGCTTTGATAAAGTCATTAACGTCTGGGGCGCAGACCACCATGGTTATGTCCCACGCGTAAAGGCAGCGCTACTAGCTCTTGGTATCGATGCTGAACGTCTTGATGTGGTACTTGTACAGTTTGTGGCATTATGGCGCGGTAGTGAAAAGGTACAAATGTCTTCGCGTTCTGGTCAGTTTGTGACCTTACGTGAGCTACGTGCAGAAGTCGGTAACGATGCTGCACGATTCTACTATGTTGCGCGTAAGCCTGAAGTGCATGTAGATTTTGACTTAGAACTTGCCAAATCACAAAGCAAAGACAATCAAGTGTATTATATTCAGTATGCTCATGCGCGCGTTTGCCGCGTGTTAGAAAAATTGGCAACCTACGATTTGACCGTAGATGATGCCATTGGTTTGGCACATCAAGACTTGCTAAGTGCGCCAAACGAAGACGAGCTGATTAAACTGTTAGCAGGATATCCAGCGACGTTACTTCGTGCAGCGACTGGTTATGAACCGCACGTCTTGACCAACTACCTAAAAGAGCTGGCGGCATTGTTCCATGGTTGGTATGACACCAATCGTATCTTGCCAATGAGCTTGACGTCAGGTGAAACGCCAAGTCAAGATGAGCTAGACTTAATGCAAGCACGTTTGCGCTTGTCAAAAGCCGTTAGACAGGTATTGGCAAATGGGCTTAGCCTGCTAGGCTTGTCTGCACCGTCTAGCATGTAGTACTTTTTTAATATGTGACATGAGTATAGACAGCTAATAGCATTAATTCGATGATGATAGTTAAATCCAGTAGGGAGAACGAGATCCATGCTAGCCAAAAAACCTAAAGGCGCAACAGAAAAGCGCAAATCAAGTAGCGTATCAGGCTTATTGTGGATGTTTGTTGGGGCCGTATTGACCCTTATGATCGGGGTGTTTATCTACCTTTCACCATTATTCAATTTCAGCCCCGCTGATGGTAGTGCTGAGAACGATCCTGATCGCCAAGTACAGCCACGTGTGGATACCTGTCTCTTATACACATCTCCGAGCCCACGAGACGGACTCCTATCTCGT
>CAJXUF010000062.1 GCA_913061175.1 uncultured Psychrobacter sp. | reverse complement strand
AGATCTACACACTGCATATCGTCGGCAGCGTCAGATGTGTATAAGAGACAGAAGAAGAGTTTGCATTGGCATTACGTACTCGCGACCGTGAGCGCAAACTTATCCGCAAAATTGACAAATCTATGTTAGAAATCGAAAATGATGACTATGGATTTTGTGAGACTTGTGGTGTAGAGATTGGATTACGTCGCCTTGAAGCACGTCCAACCGCTACCCAATGTATCGACTGCAAAACCTTATCTGAAATCAAAGAACGTCAAAACCAAGGCGCTTAGATCAGATATTACAGATATGAATGTAAGCAGAAGCGACCTTATAATAGGTCGCTTTTTGTATTTTAGATCTTCATTACTTTGCTGACGTAATAGCACTACTTCAAAAGATATAATCACTAGAATAATGACACGACTAACAAAACAATCTCATTTAATGAATATCTTTTGATACTCATATTTATTATTCTATCTTTATTACCTCTTATAGACAGCCATTTATTTTGAAAACAATGCCTACCACCATGCCAACTCAAACGCCATCATCACAGCCCATTGGCCGCTTTGCGCCTTCACCAACGGGTGAGTTACATCTTGGCTCTCTAACCACCGCGCTTGCCAGCTTTTGCCATATCAAATCAATCGGTGGTAAGTGGCTGTTGCGTATGGAAGATACCGATACTGAACGCTGTGACAGGCAGTTCACTGAGCAAATTTTAATGGATCTTGAGGCACTTGGGCTACATTGGGATGGTGATGTTATTTATCAGTCTGAGCGCATTGATATCTACAACGATTATCTATCATCATACCTAGGGCCGTTGGCCTATGGCTGCCAATGCTCCCGTAAAGATTTAGAGCAGTACTGGGCGCAAGAAGAGATAAGTAGAAACCATAGTCGTGCCAGCTTAACCGCGCCAGCCGATCAGACGTCATTAAACGAACAAGTTTCATCTATTGACCAAGTACAGCCAAATCGGCAACGTTATCCGCGTCGCTGTGTGGCAACTAACCTTGATAAACAGCAGCATAAGCTACGTATTCAGCTACCAGACTATCGAATTGGCTTCAATGACGGTATTCAGGGACTACAATGGGATAATCCGCAGCAGACGTTAGGTGATATGGTTGCTCGCCGCCAAGATGGTATGATTAATTATATACTGGCAGCCAGCCTCGATGATGGTCTACAGCAGGTTACTCATATCATGCGTGGCCTTGATATTCTACCTATGACGACGGCGCAAATCGGTATCATGCAAGCCGCGCGCCTACCTACTATTGACCAATGGTATCATTTGCCATTGATCAATAATGCTAACGGCCAAAAACTCTCTAAGCAGAACCTTGCTCAACCTATCGACACATCAGACCCGAGTCAACTTATTGCTGAAGCCCTATCGCTACTGCAGCAACCAAAGGTCGATATCGACACCCCAGAAAACATGCTTAAACAAGCCATTGCGCAATGGGACAATACCCCGCTACAAGGCAAGCAACAGTTAGACTTATCCTATTAATAAGAGTTCAAAAGCTATAAATAGACAATAAAAAGCGCCACTATGAGTGACGCTTTTTATTGCAATAATGCTAAACACTATTTACCTAAACTCTAAAGCTACATTATGCCAAGCCCTTTGTATGCAAAACCTATTAGTAATAACGGCATTGGCTTTTTTCTATTTCAGGGCTTTCTTTATATATCTTTAATAATAGCGCGACCATAACCAAGCTAATCAACATAGACGATCCACCATAACTAAAGAACGGCATAGTGAGACCTTTGGTTGGAATAGCACCCATATTCATCGCAGCGTTAATAATCGTCTGGGCAATAAATACCACACCGATTCCGAAAGCGGTGTAGCTCATGCGCATCTGGCGGCGTTTTAGCGCGTTGTAACTGATACGCATCGCACTACCGATGATCAACGCTTCAAGTATAAGTACCATGCTGACACCGACGAATCCTAACTCTTCACCCGTAATGGCTAATAAAAAATCTGTATGTGCCTCAGGCAAATGCGACAGTTTCTGTACACTTTCACCATAGCCGACACCTGTGAACTGGCCACGACCAAAGGCGATCAAACTACGTGCCAACTGATAATCAGTATCTTGCACATCATCAAATGGATCCATAAACGACATCACACGCACCAATCGGTACTCTGCCGTAGTCACCATCAAGACTGCACCGCCGATAGCAGCAGCACCCAAGGCTAAGAAGTGCTTGTAAGGTGCCCCAGCAATATAAAAAATCGCGAACAGCGTACCAATAATGACGACAAAAGAACCGAAATCTGGCTGTGACAATAGCAATATCGTTATCAGCGCGACTACCAACATAATTCGTAAGAAACCATCTAGGCCATTACGAACTTCAAAAGATCGGCGCACAACAAAGTCAGATACAAACACAATCATGACCAGTTTGGCTAACTCGGCTACCTGAAAGTTAAAACCACCTACCGTAAGCCAGCGCTTAGAACCATTAATTGGTGTGCTAAACAGTGTGGCAACAAGTAATAGCCCTGTGATGCCTAACAAAGCAAACTGGGTCTCGGTTTTATAAAGTGTGCGTAAAGACACGCCATAATAAGGAATAACCGCAACGATTAAACCAATCGTCATATACAACAGCTGGTTTTTGAAAAAATACAGCTCGGTCATACCGCGGCTAAGCGCAAAAGGGATAGAAGCAGAAGCAACCATCAGCAGACTAAGCACCATAATACAGCCGACGCTTGATAATAAAATTGCGCGCGCTGATGGCATAGACAGAACACCATCTGAGCCAGAGGTTTGCTTGGTTTGGGGCGAGGAACGAAAAAAAGAAGAGAGCGCCATAATTTTATATACACTAACAAACGAAAAAACACGGCGTCTATGAAACGCCACCGTTTAAAAAATCATAAAATAAATCGTACTAAATAGATGGTGATAAAAAACCTTCAACCATCGGCAAATGCCTTAGCTAGCACCTATTTCAGCAATCAAGATTATATGCTTGACAGTAGCAGCAATCTATAAGCAAAACAATCATTTATCCAGAAAATACAGGCTGTTGCTAGAGAAGAGACATCTGCTATGCCAATCTATATAGCTGCTTAATATATTGGACTACCTATCGAGCTTCTGATTGTGCGGTATCTAATTGATTGACCAGTTGGCTAAAGTGGTCACCGCGAGCCGCATAACCACTATATTGGTCAAAGCTGGCACAGGCAGGTGACAACAATACAGCCTGCACTTGCGATAAGCTACTGGTAGTGACTTGTTGGATAGTCGCAAAGGCATTCTCTAACGTCTGACACTGATGTAGCGCAACATCATCACTCAATTTCGCAGCTTTTAGGTGTTGTTCAATCTGCGGACCATCTTCACCAATAAACAAAACTTGGCTCACATATTGATTGATAAAAGGCGTTAATTCACCAAACTGTTGCCCTTTGCCTTGCCCGCCTAAGATCAATAATAGCTTACCGTCTTTCGGCGCATAGACTGCGCCCAAGCCTTCGATAGCGGCCATGGTCGAACCAATATTGGTGCCTTTAGAATCATTGAAATAATCAATGCCAGCAAAATTAGCCACATATTGGCAGCGATGTTCAAGACCTGTGAACTGCTGTAAAGTGGTCAGCATACTCTCTAGCGGTAATCCTGCAAGCTCGCCAAGTGCCAGAGCCGCTTGCGCATTTAGTAGATTATGACGGCCTTTAATCAACAGTTTGTCTGCCGACAGTAATCGTTCTGTACCACGAGCAAGATAAGTTTGGCCTTCTGTGTCGGTAATAAGACCATACTGACCTTTATCAGGGGCATGAATACCCGTACTAATTCTCGGTAGGTTGTCTGCGACCAATGGACGAGTAAGCGCATCTTCGCGGTTAATCATTACCGACTTGGCACCTTGGAAGATACGGTGTTTGGCTTGATGGTAGCCAAGCATATCTCCATGACGATCTAAATGATCAGGCGACATATTGAGCACAGTCGCTACTTTTGCGCCCAAGTTAGTAACGGTTTCTAATTGGAAACTAGACAGCTCAAGCACCGCAAGCTCCATATCAGAATTATCTAGCAATGTTAAAGCGGGTACACCGATATTGCCGCCGACACCCACGTTAACGCCAGCATCTGCCGCCATTCGACCGACTAACGTAGTGACCGTACTTTTAGCATTAGAACCTGTAATCGCTACGATGGGTACGGTACACGCTTCACAGAACAGTTGAATATCGCTGACTACAGGAATATTGGCTTGACGAGCAGCAGCCACAGCGGCAGTATCAAGGGAAATACCTGGACTAATAATAATGCGTGCCGCTTGCTGCAATAAATCGGCATCTATCTCACCAAACTGACGAATCTCAATCTCGGCTGGCAACTGATCGGCCAATTTAGGGGTAGCTTGAGCATCAGTGACTGCGACTTGATAGCCTTGCTTGGCCAGATAATGCGCGACTGACAATCCAGACTGTCCTAAACCTACTACGACTTGTAGACCACTACCCTTATGAAGTAAGGCTTCTGTTGCTGTATTAGTGGTCATATCTATTCCTTCTATTAAACGAGAAAAATTGCATCAAATAAGTATGCTGTATAGCGACTCTAAACGACGCCGCTAAGATATGCAGCATCTTAACGCCATCGTGCAGATTTCGGTACTGATTTTTTATGACTTTATGCTATTATTCGCCTGTTTTTATATTAAGTGGCTAATGCTATAATAGTCAGCTTGATTAATATTTATCAGTATTTTGCTGAGCACATTGCTCAAGCATTTTAGTTTAGCATGTTGTCACATTTATCGCGCTATTGTCACGCCTCTTCATCAACGATTCTTGTTGTGATAAGGGTGTATCAGACAATTTTGATAATTTGACGAGTGATATATCACCTTCTACTACAGCAAGTGATTGCTGACTCTATATATTATTGTAGGTACATCTATCTAGTTGCCTATTTTAAGCAATCTTTTAAAAAATATTTTTAGGTAATTTACTACCCTTATCATCGTATTGATTATTGATGAGCGTATTTTTGATACCAAAAAAATCAGTAGATACCTCGGTTATTAGTTAAATATCCTGGTTATTAGTTTCTCACAATTCAACACAGCAACATGACCTAGTGCATGTTGAAGTAAAAGAAAAATGAATAGCTATTATTAGCGACGCGATCATTTTATAAATGAGTAATGATTACTTTTTTGCCTCTAACCCTATGTAGTTTACTTATGACATCTTTTATTGATAACTTGCGTGACGAGTGGTTTTCCAATGTTCGCGGTGACGTTTTATCGGGTTTGGTTGTAGCCCTAGCCCTTATTCCAGAAGCCATTGCTTTTTCTATTATCGCTGGTGTTGATCCAAAGGTTGGCTTATATGCCTCATTTTGTATCGCGGTAGTGATCAGTTTTGTCGGTGGTCGTCCAGGTATGATTTCGGCAGCAACTGGCGCGATGGCACTGGTCATGGTCGACTTGGTTGCTGACCACGGTCTGCAATATTTGCTTGCCGCAACTTTGCTTTGCGGTGCCATTCAGGTCGTGATGGGCATTCTAAAGCTTGGTAATCTGATGCGCTTTGTCTCCCGCTCAGTGGTGATCGGTTTCGTCAACGCTTTAGCAATATTGATTTTTGCTGCGCAATTACCAGAACTGAACCCAATGACTGAGCGTGTTGGCATGACTGTTTACATCATGACCGCAGCTGGTTTAGCGATTATTTATCTGTTTCCACTTATTCCTAAAATCGGTCGCATCGTTCCTTCACCGCTTATCTGTATTGTAGGTTTGACCGCTGTTGCAATGTATATGAACCTTGATATTCGCAACGTTGGCAGCATGGGTGATTTGCCAGATTCATTGCCAGTATTTTTGTTACCTGACATTCCATTAAACCTAAATACCTTGCTGATTATTGCACCATACTCTATCGCGCTTGCCATCGTTGGTCTTTTAGAGTCTATGATGACAGCGACAATCGTCGATGAATTGACCGATACACCAAGTGATAAAAACAAAGAGTGTCGTGGTCAAGGTATGGCTAACGTCGTATCAGGTTTCTTTGGTGGTATGGCAGGCTGTGCGATGATTGGTCAGTCAATGATCAACGTCAAATCGGGTGGTCGTACGCGTCTGTCTACTTTGATGGCCGGTGTTGTCCTTCTTATTATGGTCGTGTTCTTAAGTGAATGGGTCAGTCAAATTCCAATGGCAGCCTTGGTTGCAGTCATGATTATGGTATCGATTGGTACATTTAATTGGCAATCTATTCGCGAATTTAAGACACACCCAATGTCATTTAATATCGTTATGCTGGCGACTGTATTGACTACCGTCTTTACTCACAACTTAGCTTACGGTGTCGGCGTAGGTGTCCTGCTATCTGCCTTGGCATTTGCCAATAAAATTGGTCAGTTCTTAACCATTTTTAGTGAATATGATGACAGCAGCAACACCCGTTACTATTATGTTCAAGGGCAGGTATTCTTTGCCTCGACCACCCAGTTCTTACATAGTTTCGATACTAAAGAAGCTGTAGACAGTATTCAGATTGATGTAAGCCAGGCACATTTCTGGGATGTCAGCGCTGTTGATACCTTAGACAAGCTAGTGATGCGCTTGCAACGTGAAGGTATTGATGTCAAAGTGGTAGGACTCAACAATGCGAGTCGAACACTGATTGATCGCTTCTCTGTTCATGACCGCCGAGATATTGGCTTGTTAGACTAAGCGACACTGCTAAGTAAATCTACGCAGTTGCCATGTGACTATATTCTTAGTCTATGGCTAATGTATCGGATATTAATAGACAGTTATATTGGTAAAAGGGTTGGATGTATTTTCATACGCCAACGCTAAACTAAGATAGCAGATTTTTATTATTAAAATGATGTGGTCGTTTTATGAGTAATTTAAAACCAGATAGTGTGATTGCTTGCTTGGACTGTCCTGATCATGTTCAAGCGGTACTAGAGGCCAGTATGTGGGCTTCTATTCGCCTGCGCGCGCCTGTTGGCTTATTGCACTCGATGCCAAGTTTGCAGCAAAAAGCCGCTATTAATTATTCTGGTTGCCTCAATATTGATGACGAAAACGCTTTGCTCGAACAGTTCACATCTAAAGAACATCTGAGCAACTGTGAACTAAAAGCGCAGGGGCGACTGCTATTATCTCAAGCGACCTCGTATTGTGAGCAGCAACGTCATAAGCTAAAGACATACACATTGCATCGTCATGAGAACCTCAATCAGAGCATTGATTACGTCGATGACCAAGCACAATTGATCGTTATAGGTCATCATGTCACCTGCAAATCAACACTGAGCCAACTCATTCGAGTCAGTCACTGCCCCATTTTGGTGACACATGCACCATTTTTGCCCCCTACTACTGCTTTATTTGCGTTTGATAACAGTCCAACGTGCCATAAACTACTAAATTGGCTGTGTAAAACGCCACTGGTGCGTGCACTAACGGTTCATATTGTGATGGTTGGCAAGGAAACTTCTGATAACTGTGATGCGTTGCGTGAAGCCTACGCCAAGCTCAAACAGGCGGGCATCAAATCCAAAAAGACATTGCTTGACTGCCGTGATGTCGCGGCAGCTTTGAACTACTATCAAAACCAACATGATATCGGTTTACTTATGACTGGGGCTTTTGGCCAATCTCGTCTACGCGAATTACTACAAGGTAGCGACACTAAAAAGCTATTGGTCAGCACAGAAACCCCTTATCTACTCTTTCCTAAAGCCTAACGACATATATATAAACACGTCCAAACCCTTTATCTACCTAGGTTCAGGGGTCTGACTACTATGTTAGGCCCTGCTGCTTACCTCTATTTTCTCTCTACCTTCCCGCCATTCATCTTTGATACGCTTGCATGAAAAGGCCAAGCTAACGACCAAACTCAAGTTAGCAAATCGTCACATGAAATAAAGGGATAGCCTCCCCAAGCACTCAAAAAGTTGGTTATAATAAAGTTTTCGTTAACCAAACGCTAAAGATTGATTCACCTTTATTATGCTTGTAGCGATGGCTCTAATCGTTGCATCGTAGCCCATACTCTATGTTACTACTGTCATTACTTTTTAATGAACAACGCCAATTCTACCTCCCCCCTTGAGTAGGTTGGCACAGTTCTTGAATAACTTACAGTAAGCAAGGCAGAGATATGATGATGCACCATAGTACTTCTATCAATCTGCGGCATCACACAAATAAGGAATTTTTTATGAAGCTAATCACTGCGATCTTAAAACCGTTTAAGCTCGACGACGTGCGTGAAGCGCTTTCCGACATCGGTGTTAAAGGTGTCACTGTCACTGAAGTCAAAGGTTTCGGTCGTCAAAAAGGTCATACAGAGCTCTATCGCGGCGCAGAATACGTGGTGGACTTTTTACCTAAAGTAAAAGTCGAAGTCGCTGTGATCGACGAGATGGTTGAGCCTGCTATCGAGGCAATCACTCGTATCGCTAGCACTGGTAAGATTGGTGATGGCAAGATTTTCGTCACTGCACTTGAGCAAGTTATCCGCATCCGTACGGGTGAAACGGGACCTGACGCTATCTAAATTTGAAGACCTACCTACGGGCATAAACTTATAGGTACAGACTCTTACAGCATTTTTATCTATCGGTAATGCCGATATCTATATTATAAATTCAAGGGGGAATTTAAATGGAAAGTCAAATCTTTGAGCTCCAATATGCGCTCGATACGTTTTACTTTTTGATATGTGGTGCGTTGGTCATGTGGATGGCAGCAGGCTTCACTATGTTAGAGGCCGGACTGGTCCGATCAAAAAATACAGTCGAAATCTTAACCAAAAACGTCGCACTATTTGCAACGGCTAGTATCATGTATATGGTATGCGGCTATGCGATTATGTATGGTGGCGATCTATTCTTAAGCGGAATTGCAGGCGGTGATACGTTAGTAGAAGACGCCCTAGCAGCCTCTGCTGAAAATGGCTTCGGTGGCGACTCTGTCTACTCTGCCGCATCAGACTTTTTCTTCCAAGTAGTCTTTGTAGCGACCTGTATGTCAATCGTATCAGGTGCCGTTGCTGAACGCATGAAACTGTGGTCATTCTTATTATTCGCTGTGGTCATGACTGGTGTTATCTACCCATTAGAAGGTAGCTGGACATGGGGCGGCAACGATGTCTTTGGTTTATTCAACCTAGGCGACATGGGCTTCTCTGACTTTGCAGGCTCTGGTATTGTACATATGGCAGGTGCAGCAGCAGCTCTAGCAGGTGTATTGCTCTTAGGCTCACGTAAAGGTAAATATGGTCCTAACGGTGAGATACGTGCTATTCCTGGTGCCAACCTACCATTGGCGGCACTCGGTACACTAATCTTGTGGATGGGTTGGTTCGGTTTCAACGGTGGTTCAGTGCTCAAATTGGGCGACATCGCTAGTGCTAATGCTGTTGCAATGGTATTCTTGAACACTAATGCTGCTGCTGCTGGTGGTGCTGTCGGTGCCTTAATCTTAGCCCGTATCATCTTTGGTAAAGCGGATCTAACCATGCTCCTAAACGGTGCACTAGCTGGTCTAGTAGCCATTACTGCTGAGCCTTCAACTCCTTCTGCATTACAAGCTACTATCTTTGGTGTTATCGCCGGTATCATTGTAGTGTTATCAATCTTAGCCTTAGACAAAATCAAGATTGATGATCCAGTTGGTGCAATCTCAGTTCATGGTGTGGTCGGTCTATTTGGTTTACTAATTGTACCTATCACTAACCCAGCATCTACCTTTATCGGTCAGATCGTAGGCGCTGCAACCATCTTCGCTTGGGTATTCATTGCCAGCCTAGTAGTTTGGTCTATCATCAAGCTGGTTATCGGTCTACGTATCTCTGAAGAAGACGAGTACGAAGGTGCTGATATTGCAGAATGTGGTATGGAAGCTTACCCAGAATTTATAAGATAAGCTCCTTTCAAGTAAGCTAAAAATTGATGTCAAATGCGCTGATACTACCTACTGTAGTATCAGCGCTTATAGTTTTAGTGTTTAAAGCTCTCCCCTATTGAAGCCATAAGCTTAAATCTAAAATGTAAAAATCCCGCGAGACCTTTCGGTAACGCGGGATTTTTATGTATTAAGCTGAGACTAACTTTTTAGTTTATTTCTTTTTCCACTCTTGGCTACGAGAGAATGGGCCGATATAGCCTTTTAGCTTTAATGTGTTGCCGCTTAAGCTTGCAGTCATACGATAGTCTTTACCTTTTGCTGGATCAGTAATCGTACCACCACTATATTTACCACCACCGTCAGCTTTTAGACCTCTAATAACGGTCGTACCAACGTGCTTTTTGCCTTTCGCAGTATTGGCAGCAATAAGAGTACCGGTCAGAACACCATTTGACTCAGTGATTTTTACCGTACCTTTTGGTTCACCATCATCATATGTCTGCCAAGTAGTGTTGGCTAATGGGTCAGCGGCGAATGCCATGCTAGCAATACCAATACCAGCAACTGCTAAAGTGGCCTTTGTAAATAATTTCATAGATTGACTCCCTTCATACAATGATTACTCGAAACGTTATGTTTCTGTTGTCCTATGCTTATCCTTTGCTAGAACCTTTCATTACGAGCTTTACGGTTTCGACCTTTTTCAATGATAGTTACCTTTACAACTTATAAGCTTTTGGTTAAAGATTCGAGCGACACAAGCGATGTCTTAACTCATTATAAGCAATTTTTAGGTTTTGCCTAGTAATTTTTTTACAGTTTCTTATTTCTGTAAAAATAAAACCATATCAAAGACTTATAGGAAAGGATTGTCGATATCTTTATCTAATTGGTCATCATTTTCCTTTGACTTAGTATCATTCTTGCTATATAGATTTTTATCTGCAAATGCTTGTACGATTTTCCCCGACAGCTCATGTAGCTGTTGGGCTTGCTCGTATCCTAACTCATCAAAAGTGAGATCAATATCACCATATATAATAATCTTGTCTTTTTGATTTTCAATGACAAGATCACCAATCTGCATGCTTTGATGGTCGTTGGCGAATGGCTCAATCATTTGATTATCCTTATTATCAGTAACATTTTATTTTTTTCGAAATGAGGCTATTGTAGGGCCTTACTTTCAGCTTAAGCCTGCAATTGTGCAATTAACCACTCTAAAATAGCCCATACAAACAGCATCCACTCCGGCTCTTCTACTGGCGCCTCAGGAGTATCTGAGCTCTCACCTGCCTTCAATGGCAAGTCAAACGCTTGAGATTTGGACTGACTATCTAGCATAGGTAATACATCAATGCCAATCTCAGTGGTCAGCTCATCGATACTAATCACGTCGATGCGTTCTGACTCATCATTTGGTGCGTAATACACGCCTGCTTGATTGGTTGCTGGGATATATACCGCTTTGAAGAAGTGGCTAGGCACAAGGACACGGTTAGCGAGCTGCTTGGTCTTTTTATTGGTAAATGCCACACCTGTAATGGTATACACCTCACCGTATTGCTGCGTTAAATACCGAGTAGCAGATTCAATATTACGCCAAATGTAGCGATTATTACGTGGTGACTGCGGGGCAATATTGGCTAAACTAAAACTATCATACTGCTGGCTGCGATTGGCCATATTGGCATTGGGTGCCAAATGACCTCGATCATAGCCAGAACCTGAATAATCAGACAATGAGGCTCGTGCTGACTTTGGTAGTTTACTCTCTTCGTGGAAGCTATCTTCACGATCGATCTGCTTAGCTTGTTGTAGACGTGTGCGATCGAGATGCTCTGCTGACCAGAGCGGTGTACGCGATACCCCTGAATACATAACCGCAAAGCCATCCATGCATAGCGCTTGTGTGTCTTTTTTTAGCTTGGTATTGGTAAATTCAGGATAAACACCCCCATAAAAAGACTGGCTACACTGGGTCAAATCATCAGCGTGTGTTTGGGTAATACCCGTCGCGACAAGCAATACTGCCATCATCGCACTATTCTTACATCCGTACTTAAGCCTACTAAAACTTATCATTCAACTTTCAACCATTTATACTTGCCGTTACATACTTTCTATCCTAGCAGGCGCTTGCCAATAAAGAAAGATAGCGCGCAAGTCGTGACATTTTAAATGGTATCCGCTATACTTAGGCGTTCAAAAAACGGTGAAGTGGGTGAGTGGCTGAAACCGCACGCCTGGAAAGTGTGTATACGTTCATAGCGTATCGAGGGTTCGAATCCCTCCTTCACCGCCAATCTTATAAAATCTTAGTTTTCCCACCTTGCCCCAATCCTACTCATATATTAATCAAACCCTTTATAAATAACGCGTCTAGCGTTTTTTTTATGCCTATTATTTTCCCAATCCCACCCAACGTGACCCACCTATCACGTCGCTTGTGTTGGTCTATTCGTTGGTCTATTATTCATATAGACCGTAATTAGACCAACATTCGATCTAGATTTATGCGCCTTAGACCAACACAATTGTCTTAACGCTTTGAATGTATAGCTCGTAGGTATGAGGAACAGACCAACATGTTAAGTGATACCAAAATTCGTAAGCTTAAACCAAGTGAGAAGTGCATGCCTTTGCGGCCTGACAAGTATACTGACAAGTATGGATTACAGCTTTTTGTGCGTAGCACGGGTACAAAATCATGGATAAGCGTTTATCGCTTTGATGGTAAGCAAAAAAGTATTACTCTTGGTACTTATCCCTTCATGTCCCTATCTCAGGCCAGACAAGCCAATACTGAGATCAAAGCACTATTGGCTGACGGTATTGATCCAAAAAATAAAAAGCGGCAGGATAAGCTTGCCAATATTCATGCGCAAAAATTCAATGACTATGCGCTAGACTGGCTTGCTGAACGACAACGTAACGTCAAGCCGCGTACTTATCAGCAAGACTATAACCGTATGCATAAGGACGTGTTATCACATTTTGAAGGCATCGCTTTAAAAGATGTAAGCTTTGAAGACTGCCGATCAATGGCAGATGAGATCGAAAAGCGTGTGAACAAGAATGGTGAACCACCACGTGAGGTTACCAGACGCACTATTGATTTGGTTGCTAATGTTTTAAAGCGTGCCAAACGCGAACGTATCATTGAGCAAAACCCAATCGATGATCTAAAGGAACTCTATCCTAAAGCCAAAAGTCAGCACATGAAGCATGTTGATATCAGTGAGCTTCCTGGCCTACTACAAGCCATCGAGGGTTATCATGGTCACGACCAAACCAGACTGGGTATGAAGTTCTTAGCCTATTCATTTTGTCGCACCATTGAGTTACGTATGATGAAATGGTCACACATTGATTTTGCTAACCGTTTATGGCGTGTTGATATCGACAATCTCAAAATTGCGCGTAAGCATGTCGTACCACTATCAGATCAAATGCTCGCAGTGCTAGAAGAAATGAAAGCCATCACAGGGCAATATGAATATGTTTTCTATCACACGGGCATGCATCAGCCTTATAGTGAAGAGTTCATTAATAATGCGTTAGACATCCTTGGCTACGCTGGCAAGCAGACTGGGCACGGGTTCCGTCACATCGCTTCAACCAATTTGAACGAGCTCGGCTACATGGGCGATGCGATTGAAAAGCAGATGGCGCATGATAAGAAAAGCAGCATTCGCGCAGTGTATAACCACGCGCAACACTTAGAAGAACGCCGTAAAATCATGCAAGTCTGGGCAGATTTTTTAGATCTGCTCAGGGATAAAGGCGAGGTCGTGGATTTTCAGACAGCACGGCAGCAGATCGAAAAGTCGTTAGAAAGTAAGCAGCCTGAACCATTACAACACACTGATAAGCACGACCTCATTAAGGCATTGTTGAGCCAAGGAATTACTATAGATGAGTTACAAAGCTATGTCGATAAGCATTAGTATAAATCCTTACCATTGACATCTACATACTCCATTTCGTAAAACCGATTAATTAGTATATCAAGCATGGCTGTCTCTGACAGCCCTTGTACCTGCGCCATCTTCTCTAACCTACTTTTGGTTTTTTTCGTCAATGGTAGGTGATATGGCTTTTTTGTCTTACCTGCATTGCGATACTTCTGTTGGCTCCAACCTCGTTTCATTTTATCGATTATAATTTCTTTATTTGCACTAGTACTATAAGAATAATTAGTATTTTTTATTTTAGTATAGCTAGGGTAATCAATAAGATCTAAAGAAGCCAATATTGTGGCTTTTAATTCCTCATCTGAATCTATATTGTTGTTCACGTTTGCCATTATCTGTCTCTTATACACATCTGACGCTGCCGACGATATGCAGTGTGTAGAT
>CAJXUF010000061.1 GCA_913061175.1 uncultured Psychrobacter sp. | reverse complement strand
ATCTACACACTGCATATCGTCGGCAGCGTCAGATGTGTATAAGAGACAGAGTATACCTTGATTTGAATGAATTATTTTATAAATAAGGTTTCTTATGAACATAACGACAAGCCAACCTTCAGAAGATAGAAAAAGGCATGGCGAACATATTCTTATCCACATGACATATATCGCCAAAAATGTTGATCTAGATTCTGGGATTGAGCTGACTCGCGCACTTGAGTACTGGCGTAGATATTTTGAAGAAAACGATATCGTTTCAGCTTTAGTCATTAGTGAAGGTTATTTCGTTCAAAGTTTCCAAGGAACAAGGCCTGCTATCAATACTGCCTTGGAAAAGATACTTGACGAGCATTCAACTATTGTCCCTAATATTGTGAATATAGAGGAAATCGAATCGCGCCAATGGAATGGGTTTTTAGTTAAACATCTAACCTCAAGTGTTGAAGATGAAGAGCATGCCCTAAAGAACTTTTCAGCAGGCTCTGACTACAATCCTTACCTAATGAAAAGCTCTCAGATTGAAAGCTTCTTGAAGGCGGTTTTTGAAAATGCTGAATCTAATTAATTTTAAATGAATAGCATTTATTTCTTAAATATTTGCCTCTTAGAGTAGTTAGTAGCACTTGCCCTAGCTAGAATAGAAAAGCCGTCTATACCTGTGTATAGGCGGCTTTTTGTTGAAAGTAAGTTA
Organism: uncultured Psychrobacter sp.; assembly: GCA_913061175.1. Taxonomy (GTDB): domain Bacteria; phylum Pseudomonadota; class Gammaproteobacteria; order Pseudomonadales; family Moraxellaceae; genus Psychrobacter. The sequence goes on along the minus strand of CAJXUF010000061.1, from coordinate 14,210 downwards.
GCAGTATCGGTACAGGATGTTTTCTTAGCAACTGGATAAAATATTGGCGGATGTTCATAAGTGACTAGTCATACCTGACTCTTGCAGGACTTAACTAATAAAAACGCCTTGGTGATACCTGTTTTTGTCATATTATTTTAAGGTATGGATGATAAGAAGCTGATCAATTCCCAAGAGTTTTATTGATTATACTTTATGATAAAGTGTATATTAATTTATATACCTATTATATAAATGGATTTTCTTATGTATATAACGACCAATCAAACGTCAGAAAATAGGAAAAGACATGGCGAGCATCTGCTGATTAGCCTAACGTATATCGGTAAAAATATTGAAATGAAAACAGGTATAGAGTTGACTCGTGCTCTTGAACAGTGGCGAAGATACTTTGAGGAAAGTGGGTTAGTTGCAGCGCTTGTGATCAATGACGGTTACTTTGTTCAAAATATTCAAGGCTCAAGACCGGCGGTCAACGCTGCTCTAGCGAAGATAATTGATGAGCATTTCAAGGTTGTTCCTAATGTTGTCAAGGTGGAAGAGATAGAAGCGCTTCGATGGGATGGGTTCGTAACCAAGCATCTGACGGAAAGTGCCGAAGATGAAGAATATGCCTTAAAAAGTTTCTCAGCAGGTTTTGACTTCAATCCTTATCTAATGAAAAGTACTCAGATTGAAAGCTTTTTGACAGCGATATTTGAAGGGGCTGAATCCGATAGGTTTTAAGTGAGTAGCATTTACATATCATAAGAGTCATCTATTTTAATTGGCGTAAAAAAGCCGTCTATAAAGTATCTTTTGATTTAGATAATTTTTTATAAATAAGGTTTCTTATGCATATCACTACCAGCCAACCTTTAGAAAATAGAAAAAGACATGGCGAGCATATCATTCTCAGCCTAACGTATATTGGCAAAAATAGTGACAGTAATAATGGGATAGGGTTGGCTCGTCTGCTTGAGCAATGGCGAAGGAATAATGAAAAAATTGGTGTAACCTCAGCGCTTGTCGTGAATGACAATTACTTTATTCAAAATATTGAAGGTCCAAGACCTCTTATCAATGAAATACTAGTAAAATTAATCAGTGAGTACTCTTACCTAGTACCCCACCTCAGTGAGATTGAGGAAATAGAAGAACGTAGGTGGGATGGGTTTTTAATAAAATATTTAACATCAAGTGCAGAAGACGAAGCATATACCCTAAAAAGCTTCTCGGCAGGTGCTGACTTTAATCCGTATCTAATGAAAAGCACTCAGATTACAAGCTTCTTGAAAGTGATCTTTGAGGATGCTGTATCTAATAAGTCTTAAATAATTTCTCTATTTTGAGTAGCGTAAAAAAGCCGTCTATACGTTTGTATAGGCGGCTTTTTGATAGGAGCTATTTAATTTTATCAGCTAAGTTTTGAACTAGGATTTCCAAAATTTAACTAGTCAAACTACCCAACTTCAACACTCGTCACATTCTGAAAGCCTCTTGGCAATTGACCACCACGATTACCGCGAACACCCGTATAGTTAGCCAAATCATTTGGCTTGAGTGTCACATGGCGTTTGCCAGCAGTAATGACAAGGCTGTCCTGCTGACTAAGTGGTGTGATTGCGAGCACTTCTTCACCGTCTTTTAATTTAATAAGTTTGTTCCCTTTACCGCGAGCTTGTTCAGGCAAATCATCGAGGGCAAATATCAGTAGATACCCTGCATTGGTTGCAACGGCAACATGATCAGGTGTCACGCGTATATTGCTATTTTCACCTTCGGCATTGGCGGCCGTCTCTACTGGTACGTCGATACGTGCAACAGGGAGCAAGCGACTATCAGTTGCTAGGTTAATGACGTTTTTACCAGCTTTTTGATTGCTATCAAGGTTGCCAATGGTATTGATAAAACCATAACCTGCTGAGCTGGCAAGGATAATACGTTGATCGTTATCACCCGTTAGTAGCTGCTCAAAGCTAGCGCCTGCTGGCGGCTTTAATACACTGGTCAATGGATCACCTTGACCACGCGCGGAAGCAAGATTGTGCGCATCGATACTGTAACTGCGTCCCGTACTATCGAGTACGTAAATCCTTTCGTTTGATTTGCCGCGCACGTGCGCCTGATAGCTGTCACCTGAACGGTAACTCATGCCAGCGGCATCGACATCATGGCCTTTGGCAGCACGAATCCAACCCGCTTTTGATAAGATGGCAGTGACCGGCTCACTTGGTACGAGGTCTGACTCTTTTAGTGCTTGCGCTTCTTCGCGTTCTGCTAATGGTGATACACGCTCATTGCCATGTTCTTTCATATCGGCAGTAAGCTCATCGATCATCAGATTGGTTAGACTGTCTGGATTGTCTAAGTATTCTTGAATGATGGCACGTTCGGCAGCAAGTTCATCTTGCTCGCGGCGCAGCTCAATCTCTTCTAATTTTGCCAACTGACGCAAACGAATATCCAAGATAGCATTGGCTTGAATGTCAGTCAGGTCATAATCCTGCATCAAGGTCGCTTTTGGATCATCCTCTTCACGAATGATGCGAATCACTTCATCAATATTCAGATAAGCAATCAGTAAGCCCGCCAAGATATGTAAGCGTTTATCGATTTTATCTAGGCGATATTGCAAGCGTCGCGTGACCACCGAGCGGCGACAGATTAACCATTCTTCCAAAACTTCTTTTAGGTTTTTGACCTGCGGCTTACCATTTAAGCCAATCATATTCATGTTGACGCGGTAATTGCTTTCTAGGTCAGTACTGGCAAATAGATGGCTCATGACGCGTTCGACATCGACTCGCGTTGAGCGCAGCTCAAGGACGATGCGACAAGCGTTTTCGTGATCTGATTCATCATGAATATCCGTCACCCAAGGCAGCTTTTTATCGGTCATAAGCTTAGCGATTTGCTCTTGAATTTTGTTGCCTGAAACTTGGTAAGGAAGCGCATCAATGATGACGAGATTCTTTTCTTTAGAGTCAACATGAAAGGTGGCGCGCATCTTATAACTGCCACGTCCAGTCTCGTACATCGCTTGCAAATCTTTTTTGCTAGTGATGATTTCCGCTGGTGTTGGTAGGTCAGGTGCTGGTATCGATTGGGTAAGCTGCTTGATCGACAGCTCTGGGTTTTTGAGCAAACGAATGGCCGCACGTACCACTTCATTGAGATTATGCGGTGGAATATCAGTTGCCATACCAACAGCAATACCTGTCGTACCGTTCAATAAAATATTAGGCAGGCGGGCAGGTAGGGTCGTTGGTTCTTGCATCGTACCATCAAAGTTATCTTGCCAATCGACTGTACCTTGACCCAATTCTGCGAGCAACGTATTGGCATAAGCTGACATTTTGGCTTCGGTATAACGCATCGCCGCAAAAGATTTTGGATCATCTGGGCTACCCCAGTTACCTTGACCAGTGATAAGCGGATAGCGATAGCTAAACGGCTGAGCCATCAGTACCATCGCTTCATAACAAGCGCTGTCACCATGCGGATGGTATTTACCCAAGACGTCACCGACCGTACGCGCGGATTTCTTGGCCTTAGCAGATGACTTTAGCCCAAGCTCGCTCATGGCATAGACGATGCGACGCTGGACAGGTTTTAGACCGTCAGCGATATTTGGCAGCGCCCGATCCATGATGACGTACATGGCATAGTTGAGATAGGCCTGCTCAGTGAACTCTGCGACTGAACGAGTATCCATCGGCTCATTGGGAATGATTGGGGCGATCGTATGATCAATAACATCAGACATAAAATAGGATTCACTTATCAGTTTTAATAGGTATAGATAATTGGTTCAAGCATACAAATAGGATAGTGCTATCGTAAAGGATATTGCACCAATTAAAAAGACGTATATCAGAATATACGACATCTCGTGACGTGCTTAAAACAAGCGCTTATAAGGGTCTTTTATAGTGTGGTGATTCATAGCTTTTATAGATCAAGTTAAGTATAGTAAATCTAATATTTTTTTTTATATGGTTAATAGATGTCTTAATATTTAATCCTTTCTATTTAAGATATTTTGTCTATCATCAATCCAAAAACAGTAGGTACAGAATAGTTTTAATGCAAAATTAACAACTGAAAGTATGACAGCTAATAGACTGAATAAGGCGGCTGCTTTGCCTATTTAAATAGCGTTAACCATGTATTGACACGGACAAGTCGCTACTGAATTATCTTACAATAAGGAATTTCTGTTATGTCATTTGACCCTTTATCTAAAATTTCCGCCTCTACAATGCTGAAAAACGAAAGTAAGCACCTAGGGAAAAACACTACTAGAAATGTACTATTGATTACTGCTATAACCAGTCTAGGATTGACAGCCTGTAGCCCTTCACAAATGAGCAAAACGCTACCAGCCGAGACAAGCAGCACAGTCAATCAAGATGCAGCAGTGGTGTCAGAGTTTATCATGGCGTCACCCAGTGTTAAGCCCTCAGTCATCAGCCAACAGATGATGATACGTTCTGCGGCGCAGACAGGTATCGTACGCCCATTACCGAGCATCATAGTCACGCCAGAGGCAAAAGACAACTATCAAAAAAACGCAGCCAATCCTGTACATCGAACTACGGATATGGCGGTATCAACCTTGTCTATCGATACCGATACGGGCAGCTACGCCAATGTGCGCCGCTATTTAAACGAGGGTCAACTACCACCTGTTAATGCTGTACGCGTAGAGGAATTGATTAATTATTTTAACTATCAATTTGATGATGGCAAACGCTTAGGTAGTGCCCCGTTTGTTGTATCAACTGAAGTAGTAGACTCACCTTGGGATAGAGCAGATCAGGATAATAAAATCGTCAAAGTTGGTATCAAGGCCGTTGATAGTAGCTGGTCGCAAAAAACAGATAAGCAGTCTATGCCACCTGCCAATCTCGTATTTTTAGTAGATGTGTCAGGGTCTATGTCGTCACGCGATAAGCTGCCATTGGCACAGTCGTCGCTTAAGCTGTTGACAGAGCAAATGCGTGCTCAAGACAGCATCAGTATCGTGACCTATTCAGGTAGTACTAGTGTGGCGTTGCCTGCGACCAGTGGTGACCAAAAAGCAAAAATATTGGCTGCGATCGAGGGGTTAAATGCCTCAGGCTCAACCAATGGGGAAGACGCTCTGAAATTGGCCTACAGACAAGCTGAACAGGGACTGAAAAAGAACGGTATCAATCGAATCATGATGCTGACGGATGGCGATTTTAACGTTGGTATTAGTGATGTCGATGATATGCTTGATTTGGTCAAAGCCAATCGCGATCGCAGTATCTCTTTGTCTACCGTTGGCTTTGGTCGCGGTAATCTGAATGATCACATGATGGAACAGATGGCGGACAACGGCAATGGTAATTACAGCTATATTGACAGCTTAACTGAAGCAAAAAAGGTCTTTGGTGATGAATTAGCCGCGACATTTAACACTGTCGCTAAAGACGTAAAAGTCCAAGTTGAGTTTAATCCTGATGTGGTGAGTGAGTGGCGCTTGATTGGTTATGAAAATCGCGTACTGGCTGAAGAAGACTTCAATAATGACAAAATTGATGCAGGTGAGCTTGGGGCAGGTAAGGCAGTTATCGCTTTGTTTGAAGTGACACCAAAAGGTCGAAAAGGGTTATATAGCGATCGCCGTTATGCTAATAGCAATGCCAGTATTAGTTCGAATAATAAAAAGAACTCTAATGAACTTGGCTATCTAAAAATTCGTTATAAAGCACCGACAGGTGGTAGCTCTAAACTGATTAGCCAACTGATCAATAAAGCTAGCCACGCTTTAAACAAAGCCAGTATCGATACTCAGTTTGCGATGGCAGTAGCAGGATTCGGTCAACGCTTGACTCAAAGCGATTATATTAATGATTGGCAGTACAGTGATAGCACTAAGCTTGCCAAAAGTAGTATCGCAGATAGACCAAGTAGCGATACTGATGGTACTCGTCGCAACTTTGTGACGTTGACTGAGCTGGCGAGTGCGCTAAAAAATAGCCGATAGTGAACAGATATCGTGTTGGGATGGTCATTAAGGGGCAGAAGTCAATGGTCATATTTTCTAATGGTATGACTGAGATTTTTAATCTAATATATTGATATATATAGGGAAATTTAGCGTCAAGCCTATTTGAGAACTGGTGTAGCAATCTTTTGTATTGAGTACTATGTATAAAGTGTGTATGTTAATGAACAAAGGGCTATTTACCGCTATATTGTTCGCTCAGCACTATACAAATATGTCGCAGCCTTGCTTTTTATCATAACGATAGGCAAGACTCTGACGTTTTGTATATTTATCACACTGTGATTGGCGTGGGTTGACGGTAATGTATTATTACTAGGAGAGAAAAGATTATGGAAAATCAAGGAAACTTAACCCGTCGTGACGATAAAGTTTGGCTAAAAACGTATGAAGAACTTGGTCTGGAGTATGACATTGAATTGCCAGCCGACAATACGTCACTTATCGATATTTTCGAAAAAAGCTTCGCTGAAAATGCTGATAAAACTGCCTATATCTGCATGGGTTCATCGTTAAGCTTCCAAGAAGTAGATTTATACAGCCGTCAAATGGCCGCTTATCTACAGTCATTAGGATTGGTCAAAGGCGATAAAGTTGCGGTCATGATGCCCAACATTTTGCAGTTACCAATCTCTGTCATCGCTGTACTGCGTGCAGGCTTTACCTTAGTCAACGTCAACCCTCTGTACACTACCAGAGAGCTCGAGCATCAATTGACTGATTCAGAAGCCAAAGTGCTGATCATGGTCGAAAACTTTGCTAAAACCTATCAAGACATCGGTCGCAATGTGGTCGATAAAGTCGTGATTACGGGTATGGGCGATTTGATGGGTACGCTCAAAGGCTTTATGGTCAATACGGTCGTCCGCCATGTCAAAAAAATGGTGCCAGACTATAGTATTTCTAATAGCGTTAGTTTCAAAAGTGCATTAAAGCAAGTCACGGCTAGTAAATATAAGCGCCCAACCAATATCACCCTTGATGATATCGCTGTCCTACAGTATACCGGTGGTACGACAGGCGTGGCGAAAGGTGCGATGCTAACGCACAAAAACTTAGTGGCAAACTTAATTCAGTCTAATACCTTTTTGGGCACCGCTTTTGATGATTTCGATCAAAGAGGTGAGCAACCTGTAATTATGACGGCATTGCCGATGTATCATATTTTCTCATTCACCGTATGTGGTATGTTCGGTCTGTATCGCGGTTGTGTTGTATTATTAGTACCAAATCCACGCGATCTTGATAGCTTGTTAAAAGCATATAAAGCCAACCCACCAGCGTTCTTCCCAGCGGTAAACACGTTGTTTAACGCACTTGCCAATAACGAAGAATTTATCGCGATGGATCATAGCAAGCTGCGTCAGTCGATGGGTGGTGGCATGGCGGTACTGAGCCCAACAGCCGAAAAATGGCGCCAAGTGACAGGTAATATTATTATTCAAGGTTACGGCCTGTCTGAAACATCACCAGTCGCGACCGCTAACCCTAGCAACAGTAAAACATTCACAGGTACCATTGGTGTACCAATGCCAGCAACAGATGTGGCAATTTTGGATGATGCAGGTAATGAAGTAGCACTTGGTGAGCGCGGTGAGATTAGTGTTCGTGGCCCACAGGTCATGAAAGGCTACTGGAACCGTGAAGATGCTACTGCCGAAGTCATGACAGCAGATGGGTTTTTCCGTACTGGTGATATCGGTATCATGGCTGACAATGGATATGTGACCATCGTTGACCGCAAAAAAGACATGATTTTGGTGTCTGGTTTTAACGTTTATCCGAACGAAGTCGAAGAAGTCATGGCTGGTCATCCTAAGATTTTAGAATGTGGCGTCATCGGTATCGAAGACGAGAAAAGCGGTGAGATTCCTAAGATCTATGTTGTCCGTAACGATCCAAGTCTGACCACCGAAGAAGTTCTTGAGTACGGTAAAGAGAACCTAACAGGTTATAAGCGTCCTCGTCGTGTTGAGTTTATTGATGAGCTACCAAAATCGAACGTTGGTAAGATTTTGCGTAAAGACCTACGCGTCCTTGAAGAAAAAAACCACGGTTAATTTGCTGATACACGCATCTAGATAGTTGTTTGATAGGTGCGTGTATCAACCAAAGATACATGTGCAAGTGTCGCTCGATTAGATACTGTCGTAACTAAAGTAGTAACCAAAAATGATAAGGCTGCAACCATGCTGTCTTATCATTTTTTTGTCTTTATCGCTTTTGACATTTGCGGATGACAGCTACTATTAATAGAGAATATCTATTAAAACTGCTATAGTGCCTATCGACGTATTTTTGTTTTTATCCAAAAAATCGTACTGGTTTCGCTTAAGGTAACAGGCGAAATCATGGTAGTAAATATCGTTTTCGACTTGGTCGTGCTGAGTGGTAGTATTATTTATCATAGACTTAGTGTCGTCCTTTAATTTGCAAAGCTTATGAATGAAAAACCCGATCATACTTATCTATTTCTTATTCATAAGCTTCTGCTGTCAGCGATAATCATAAAAAATGGTGTTTCCATTAGCATATTCAATGTTTTTAACAGTAACATTTAGGGAAAATTATGACGGATAATATTAATAAAAAAACGACAGGTAATAGCGCTGCAACTGATGATAAAGCCAATACTACCAACGATGTCTATCAAAGCAATGCGTTTCCTACTATGCCGACCATCGACAGCGATAGTCCGTGGCTGAGCGCTTATGAGCGCTATAGCATCGATGCTACTATCGAGATGCCAGAAGACAATACCTCTTTACTGGATGTGTTCGAGCGTAATTTTAGCCGTTATGGCCAAAAACCTGCCTATATCTGCATGGGCTCATCGATTACTTTTAAGCAATTAGATCTATATAGCCGACAGATTGCTAGCTATTTGCAGTCAATAGGACTGGTCGCAGGCGATAAAGTTGGGGTAATGATGCCCAACGTCTTGCAGTATCCAGTGGTCGCTTTGGGTATCATTCGTGCAGGGATGGTGTTGGTCAATGTAAACCCTCTATACACCAGCCGTGAGCTATCACATCAGTTGCATGACAGTGGTGCGAAAGCGCTATTTATTGTTGAAAACTTTGCCAAAACGTATCAAGAGGCCGAAGACAAAGGTCAGGTAGAGCATGTAGTGGTGTGTACCATTGGTGATATGCTAGGTACGATTAAAGGAGCTGTGGTTAACCTTGTGGCTCGTCATGTCAAAAAGATGATTCCTGCTTATAGCATACCGAATAGCGTGAGTTTTAAGCATGCCTTAAATGTTGAGTCAGCAAGCAAATACCAACGCCCTGAGTTGAACTTGAGTGATGTGGCCTTGCTACAATATACTGGTGGTACGACAGGAGTAGCGAAAGGCGCGATGCTGTCTCATGGCAATCTAGTCGCTAACATGTTACAGGTCAGTGCGCTGATGAACAGTGCATTTGATGATGATATAGATGGTAGAGATGTGATTTTGACCGCACTGCCGCTATATCACGTATTCTCATTTATGGTCTGCGGTATGTGTAGTATGTATCAAGGCTATGCCTCGCTACTCATTCCGAATCCGCGCGATCTTGATGGGCTTATCAAAGAGATGGCTAAATACAAGCCAGCGTTTATCCCTGCCGTGAATACTTTGTTTAACGGCTTAGTACACAAAGATAACTTTGCTGATTTGGACTTTTCTAATCTAAAAGCGTCTATCGGCGGCGGTATGTCAGTATTGCCTAGCGTAGCGAAAGAATGGCATAAAATCACTGGTCTGCCTATCGTTGAAGGTTATGGCTTGTCTGAGACCTCACCTGTGGTGGCTTTTAATCCGATGACTATTGCGGAATTTACCGGAAAAATCGGTATTCCTGCGCCTAGTACTGATATTGTGCTCATTGATGATGACGAAAATATAGTAGCCATGGGCGATCGCGGTGAAATCTGCGTAAAAGGCCCACAGGTCATGATGGGTTACCAGAATCGTCCGAAAGAAACTGCTGAATCCTTTACAACTAGCGGTTACTTAAAAACTGGCGATATCGGCATCATGGACGAAAAAGGCTTTATCAAAATTGTCGATCGCAAAAAAGACATGATTTTAGTGTCTGGTTTTAACGTCTATCCAAACGAAATCGAAGAGGCGATGAGTGAGCATCCAGCAGTCGTAGAATGCGGTGCTATTGGTGTACCGAACGATGATCGCGGCGAAGAGCCAAAACTGTTTGTGGTCAAAAAAGGCAACGTGACTGAAAAAGAGCTACTAGAATATGGCAAAAAACAACTGACTGGCTATAAGCGCCCACGTCATATACAGTTCGTCGACGAATTACCAAAGTCGAACGTTGGCAAAATCCTACGTAAGGAATTGCGTAAGATGGAAGGGTTAGAATAGTTTATATCTGACATTCTGTTGATAACGGTGGCGTAATGGCAGGAGCGAATCTTGCTATTGCGCCGTTGTCACGTTAGGATATCTTAAGATTTTAGTCGACTACATGCCTATCAATGTGTTTACTGACAACTGATAGGTATTTTTATGACACTGCTTTTATAACATTGTACTAGGAATTTTTATGCGTATTGACAATCGTGAGCTTGACCAACTTCGCTCGATCAGCTTTGAGCGCCATTATACGAAGCATGCTGAAGGGTCAGTATTGGTAAGTTTTGGCGATACCAAAGTACTATGTACTGCCAGTGTAGAGTCTGGTGTGCCGCGCTGGCTCAAAGGTAAAGGCAAAGGTTGGATCACAGCTGAGTATGGTATGTTGCCACGTGCGACCAACACGCGTAATCAGCGTGAAGCGGCTCGCGGTAAGCAGTCAGGTCGTACGCAAGAGATTCAGCGTTTGATCGGTCGTAGCTTACGTGCCATGATTGATCTGAGTAAACTTGGTGAAAACACCATCTATCTTGATTGCGATGTATTGCAAGCGGATGGCGGTACTCGTACGGCGAGTATCACTGGTGCTGCGATTGCGCTTATCGATGCGCTAGAGAGTATCCAAAAGGCCAAGAAACTCAAAGCAGATCCGCTAATCGGACTGGTTGCTGCGGTTTCTGTTGGTATGAAAGATGGCGAAGCGTATCTTGATCTGAACTACGAAGAAGACTCTAGCTGCGATACCGATTTGAACGTTGTGATGACCCAAAAAGGCGAGTACATTGAGCTACAAGGTACTGCTGAAGAAAAGCCGTTCACTCGTGAACAAGCAGATGCTATGCTGTCGTTAGCTGAAAAAGGCATTGCTGAATTGATTAAAATGCAACAGACGGCGCTTGGTTGGTAGACTAGCGTTTAAATACAACACACTGTCTTTGTTTTTAGTGTCAATAACTGCCTGTTAGCTGCTAATAGGCAGTTTTTTAATAGAAAATATTCGTACATTACGTAATAGGTAACAACACATGCTCAAGCTGACTGATGATGGCGCCAAAATCACCTTACAAGGGCAAGCAAATGCTGCTGATAATGGCATGTTTTGGTTTGGTTCTGCATTATTGGTAGGGGCTGTCGCAGTCGCCATGGCGATGAGCCTATTGCCTGAGCGTCTAGCCATCGGTGCGCTTGCCCTGCTTATCATTGGTAGCTTCATTTTTAATAAAAAGCGCCAACAGCATAAAAAAGCCATGAGCGGTATGATTAGCAGTGGCACATTATGGGTAAGGGCTGGCGAGTTGGTCCATGACAATCTAGGTAAGCGTGAGCATATTCATTTAACGGATGGTGATAAGATAACGCTGATTGGCGAGCAATTACAGATTGTCGATAGCAGTGACGTTCGCAAATATCATATTACTGGTTTCGAGAGTGCTCAAGAAGCAAAAGCTGCGAAAGCTATCTTAGAAGGGCAAGCGCTAACGAAACGCCATGTAAATATCAAAATGAAGAGTAATTAGTATCATTTTTCAGTTTCATACTCTATGAAAGCATAGCTACTATCCTCGTGCTATCCAAACTTCAAACTCAAATATCATTTTAAATCTCACTCGACGTGCCTCTCCAGTATCGTCATCTATCAGTATATTTATACCGTCTATCACCTATCGCAGGCGAATAGTGCTTGCAGATTTGTGCGCAAATGGTTTATAAGTAGGATTATAAAATTTATCCTTCTTATTATTAATACTGTCATTGAGATTTAGTTGACAAGGAGTTAGTCATGCTGCGTTTGTCTATACCGTCAGTCGCCGCGTCGTGCGGTTTTTTACTATTTACCTGCGGCATGGTAGGGCAAGTCCATGCAGATAGTATGAGCATGCTTATCGCTCAAAAATCTATTCAACCAACGACGAATACGTCCTATCGTTATCCTGAGGTACAGCGTTCAGCACCTACAGTCTTACCAGCGTTTTTATCAGGCAACTATGACAATGTCGATAGCGAGTATCTACCGCTATTGAGCAATGCCGAGACGCAGAGTAGTATGGCAGCACGTGAGGTGGTCAGTACCGCACGCAAAATGGCACTTAACGAGCGCACGATTATTCAAGGTGGCTGCTGGGATTATTTAAATGCTGTATTTAATCGGGCAGGGGTATCGCGTAATACCATACACAAAGGCACTTATGCGCAAGGGCCCTATGCTAGTAGCAGCGAGATTGAAGCAGGCGACTGGCTCTATTATATCAATCATGGCTACAATGGCGTCGAGCATAGTGGACTGTTTGTCGGTTGGGTCGATGAGCGTGCCAAGCAGGCATTGATACTGAGCTATGCTGGCGAAAATCGCCGTGAGCCAGCTCGTTATCGCGTTTATGACCTAAGTAATGTTTATCAAATTATGCGCCCTAGTGTTTAGTATTTGATATTTCCAGTTTGACAACCTGTTCTATAAGTGAATAAAAAAGCGTCCGCAACTCATTGAAGTTACGGACGCTTTTGTTTTACAGGTTAAATGGTTTTTCTGAACCTAAAACGGTTTTACCACAACTAGAATCACGATAATCACTAAGGCAAAGACAGGCACTTCATTAAACCAGCGCCAGAATTTATGCGTTTTATAGTGTGGATTATCAATTAGCTTTTTACGATAAAAGCCGCAAGCACCATGATAGCCTGACAGCAGCACTACTAATAGCAATTTAACATGTAGCCAGCCTTGGGTTTTATAGACCTCCCAGCCTAGTCCTAACATCCATAGACCAAAGATCCATGTCGCTATCATCGACGGGGTCATAATGCCGCGATATAGCTTGCGCTCCATAATGGCAAAGCGCTCATGACTGATACTATCGTCGCTCATCGCATGATAAACGAACAGGCGCGGCAAATAAAATATCGCCGCAAACCAGCAGACCATCGAAATAATGTGTGCCGCTTTAATCCAGTTAAAATAATCTGCCATCATAGTTTCTCTTGCTTAGCTTATATTTTTTAGCGTGGGCTTACTCTGCCAATACAACTTGTGTTTGATGACCATTCATCGCATCCAATACAGGCAGTACTTTAGGTGCTCTTGGTGCGGCAAACTGTTTGGTAAGGCCAAGCTCACGCATAAGTCTGTCGTCGCCTGATTGGCTGGCGTTACCAGTAGTAAGAAGCTTGTCACCATAAAAGAATGAGTTAGCGCCTGCCATAAATGCCAACGCTTGCTCAGAATCTGACAGGCTTTCGCGGCCAGCAGATAGGCGCACGTAGCTAGTCGGGCAGCAAATACGGGCGACAGCAATAGTACGAATCCATTCAAGTACAGACAGCTGACCTTCGGCCAGTACTTTGTTACCAATCGGTGTACCTGCGATAGGCACCAGTAAGTTGACTGGAATTGACTCAGGCGCTTTTGGCATTTTTAGCAGCTCAAGTACCCAATCGATGCGGTCATCACGGCTCTCACCCATACCAACGATATTACCACTACAGACATTAATACCAGAGTTACGCACGTTTTCTATCGTGTCTAAACGCTCATCATAGCTGCGCGTGCTAACGACTTGCTCATAGTAACTACGCGAAGTATCTAGGTTATGGTTGTAATAATCCAACCCTGCATCGGCCAACTGTGTTGCTTGATTGGTATCAAGCATACCGAGTGTCATGCAAGTCTCAAGTCCCAATGCTTTGACTTCTTTGATCAGCTCAACCACATAAGGCATGTCTTTGGCACTTGGATGTTTCCACGCGGCACCCATGCAGAAGCGCGATGAGCCACTGTTTTTGGCACGTTTGGCCGCAGCGATGACTTTGTCAACTTCCTGTCTCTTATACACATCT
>CAJXUF010000060.1 GCA_913061175.1 uncultured Psychrobacter sp. | reverse complement strand
ACTGCATATCGTCGGCAGCGTCAGATGTGTATAAGAGACAGATCATCGACAATGCGTCAGCTGCTGGTATTTCATTATATTTGTCTGATGATATTAAAACAGATAGTGAGATATCATTTTCATTGTACCAATGGACGCTCGTAAAAGTACGAAAAGGGCGTAAAAGTGAGAGGTCTAGCAATCTAAGTCAACTTTCTAAGCTGGTAGATAATTACCGTCAGAAGCTCACCGATAATGACAGTGCCAGCCTGCCACTGATCGCTTATTACCCTGTTGAACGCTCAGTCTTGGACATTCCGTTAAAGATAAGAAGCAAGCACAATTTTGATCAGATAGACGGCTATGACAGTGCGCTCAATCAAGGCGTAGACTTTCGGCGATTCTTTGAATGGTTCCGTGAGCGCGAAGATATTGAGAATGAGGAAGAGGCTAGAAGATATGAACTCATCTTGAATCAAAGCTCAGATATTTTTTCAAGAGCAGATAGTTTAGTGGGTACACTTGAGAAAGATATTGACAGCTTAGATAAAAAAGAAATTTTGCACAGATTTGAAAATATTAACAAGGCGGCAGCATATTTAAAAAAAATAGAAATGAGGCACCATGACAAACAACTAAACGCCGTTAGAGAAGCTATCACAGCTTTTATGCCTAACCTAAGTAACATTCGCGTTCAGCGTAAGCCGCGCCTGCATATGGCGGTCGATAAAGATGGCAGGTCACTCAATGTCATGCAGCTCTCACAAGGAGAGAAGTCATTGATGGCATTGGTAGGTGATATTGCCCGTCGTTTAGCGATGATGAATCCTGCTCTTGATGATCCTCTGCAAGGGGATGGTATTATCTTAATTGATGAAGTCGACATGCACTTGCACCCAAGTTGGCAGCGTAACTTAGTGCCGCGCTTCACGGCTACTTTCCCCAATTGTCAGATCATACTAAGCACCCATTCGCCTTTGGTTATTAGTGATCAAAAAGATATTTTGGTTTACCTTTTAAACGATGGTGATATCACCGCCTTGCCCCCTTTATACGGTGAAGACGTTAATACCGTCTTGTTAGAAGTAATGGATACCGATATTCGTGATCATGACATTAACGAAAAGCTTGGCAATCTATTAGATGCAATTCAGGATGCTGATATTGTCACTGCTAAAACCCTGCTGCAAATGTTAGAAACTGAACTGCCATCAGGAAACATGGAGCTTGCTAAAGCAAGGTTACTACTTCGTAAGAAGGAGTTGCAAATTGCGAAAAATAACTAAGCAAGCAGGGTCTGAGCCACAAAGCCTTACTCGATGGAAGCGAGCAAACCCTCATGGTAATTACGATAACTTAAGTAAAGTAGAAAGAGAAGATATTCGACTTGCTTGTGCAACAGAACAGTTTTATCTCTGCGCATACTGTTGCAAACCCATTTCAGGTAATGGCAAAGACTGCATGAATGAACATGTCATCGCTAGGCGCATAGCGCCAAATAGAAGCCTTGATTATACCAATATTGTTGCCAGCTGTAGGACGCCTAAGCAATGCGATAATGCACATGGTTCGCAGCCATTGCCACTTACGCCTTTTGAGATTGAATGTGAGACAGACTTAGAATTTAAGTTAAGTGGTAGAGTGGAAGGCAAAACTGCTAAGGCCAAAGAAACTGTTCGCGTATTAAATTTGGGTAATGACAATAAATCTTTGGTTGAGCAAAGAAGACAGTTTGTGCAAGCATTATTATTAGGAGGTGGCATCGACCCTGATGATGTTATAGATGATAGCGACTTAATCCAAATGGTGATTGATGATTTGACACAGCCAAAAAATGGCAAACTTGAAGCCTTTGCGCCAGTTGCTATAAATGCATTGAGACAATGGGTAGCATAATGTCTAATAACACGATTAACTTCGCCGAAGAGTTTAGCTCAAAGATTCCTGCCTTAACGCTACTTACCACACTTGGCTATGAGTTTATTCCGCCCAGCCAATGCAGTGCCATGCGCTCAAAAGTGGCTTCAAATAAGGCCACTGACCAAGTCGTATTACTACCTATTATGCGTGCGTTTTTAGCGAAACAGATCTTTATGTTTGAGGGCAAGCTACATCCTTTATCAGACAGCGCCATTGATAAAATCATGCACGAGCTAAACCCTGCCATGAACTTAGGCTTGCAGGCTGCAAACGAAGCGCTATATAACGCCATGCTTTATGGCGTGACCGTGACCGAGTTTATCGATGGCAAAAAGACCGCGCAGACCATCGCTCTGATAGATTGGAATAACATCGATAATAATAGCTTTCACGTGACCGAAGAGCTGGTGGTACTCAATAGCGAGGGTACGAGTAGTCGTAGACCTGATATCGTCTGCTTCGTGAACGGTCTACCGCTGGCAGTGATCGAAGCCAAACGCCCTGACTCTAGTAGAGAGTGGCAATCGACCAATGCCCAAGCGGTGTCCCAGCATATTCGTAATCAAAAGCCAAAAGAAATTCCGCATCTATTTGCCTATAGCCAGTTATTACTAGCGGTCAATGGTAATGACGGTCTGTATGCCACCTGCGGTACGCCTGAGAAGTTTTGGGCAAAATGGGTTGAAGAAGAAATCTCTGAGCTTGAGTTTCATCGTTTAAAAAACCAAGCGCTCAGTGATGAGCAGATTGATAACTTGTTTGGTGATCGTCCTACCTCTATTAAAGAGGAATATCAGTCATTAGTTGATGGTGGTGATCTAGTCGTCACCGACCAAGACCGTTTAATCATCAGCCTTTTGCAGCCACAGCGCCTACTCGAAATGACGCGCATGTTTACCTTGTTTGATAAAAAGGTGGGCAAAATTGTTGCTCGTTATCAGCAAGTCTTTGGTATAAAAGCCCTGATTGATCGTATCAGTACCTTTGATGAAAAGGGCAGTCGTGAGGGCGGTGTCATTTGGCATACCACAGGTAGCGGCAAGTCCTTTACGATGGTTTTCTTCTCCAAAGCACTTATTTGGTTAGAGGAGCTCGCGAAATGCCGAGTCATTGTCGTCACTGACCGTGTTGATCTGGAAACTCAGCTTAGTAAAACCTTTGCTTCTGGTGGTGTACTTAGTGATCGCGACAAAATGGATGCGATGGCAACTTCTGGTCGCCGCTTAGCGCAGCAGATTGGGCACGGTAATGAGCGTGTTATCTTCTCTATTATTAATAAGTTTGGTTCAGCCGTTAAGTATGATGAATGTTATAACGACAGCCCAAACATCATCGTTATGGTCGATGAAGGTCACCGTAGCCAAAACGGTGAGAATAATATCCGTATGGCGCAAGCCTTGCCAAACGCTGCTTTTATTGCCTTTACGGGTACGCCATTGCTAAAGGATGATAAGACTGAGAATAAATTCGGTAGCATCATTCACTCGTACACCATGCAGCAAGCGGTCAAAGACAAAACGGTCACGCCACTGTTATACGAAGAGCGTATCCCTGAGCTTAATACCAATGACCAAGCCATTGATGCTTGGTTTGACCGTATTACCCAAAAGCTTACTGATGATCAAAAAACGGATCTAAAACGTAAGTTCTCACAAAAAGGTCAAATCTATCAGGTTGAAGGTCGTATTGAGCTGATCGCTCATGACATCTCTGATCACTTTCAAAACTTTAAACAGCAGCACCTTAAAGGTCAACTGGCCTGTGACTCTAAAGCCTCTGCTATCCGTTATAAGATGGCGTTAGATAAGATTGGCAAAGTGACCTCAGTAGTTGCCATGTCGCCACCTGATACCCGTGAGGGTCATGATACCGTCGATGGCGAGTCAAAAGACATAGTCCAGAATTGGTGGCAAGCCAATGTTGCCAATCAGTATGGCGGTGACGAAAAAGTCTATACCAAAGCCATCATAGAAGCTTTTAGTCAGGATGATGGTCCTGACATTATGATCGTTGTCGATAAGCTACTAACGGGCTTTGATGAGCCAAAGAACACCGTACTGTATATCGATAAACCGCTAAAGCAGCATAACTTGATTCAGGCGATTGCGCGGGTGAACCGCTTGCATGAGAAGAAACGCTTTGGTTATCTGATTGATTATCGTGGCATCTTAAAAGAGCTGGATATCACCATTGAGAAATACCAAGACTTAGCAGAACGTACGCAAGGAGGCTTTGATATTGAAGACCTCAAAGGTCTGTATAACGCAATGGATACCGAGTATAAGCAGTTACCCAGACTGCATAGCGAGCTGTGGGCTATCTTCTCATCGGTGAAGAATAAACAGGACGGGCAAGCGTTAAGACAAGTACTTGCACCAAAGATGCAGGAAATCGATGGCAGAGTAGTCGATACTAAGCTTAAAGAGCGTGATGACTTCTATGCAGCTTTGACTACGTTTTCTAACGCGATGAAAATTGCGCTGCAATCGGCGTCTTTCTTTGAAGATAAGTCGTTTGATAGTAAACGTGATCGTTATAAAGCCGATCTAAAAGCCTTTATCAACCTACGTAAGCAAGTACGCGAAGATGCTGATGAAACCGTCGATTATGATGAGTATGAAGCAGATATTCGCAGCTTACTTGATAAGCACATTGCAGGGCTTGAAGTTCGTGAGGCAAAAGGTGCTTACTTGGTTGGCAACTTAGGTAAGGATGTTAAGCCTGAAGAATTAAGCGATGATGAAGCGCGCAACCAAACCGATAAAATCACTGGTCGTGTCACTAAGATGATTGAGCAAGATCTTGCTGATGATCCTTATGCCCAAGAGTATTTCTCTAAATTGCTCAAGCAAGCGATTGCGGATGCCAAAGCTATGTTTGATGCACCAGTGAAACAATACATGATGTTTGCTGACTTTGAGCAAGCTGTCAAAGACCGTGATGTCGCTGATATACCAAATGAGTTTATCGATGATAGTGGTAAATTGAACAAACATGCTCAGGCGTACTTTGGTTTGTTTAAACACTTATTTGATATTGATTTCTTAGCGGATAAAGAGCTAGATAATGACAAGCTGGTCGCTTACGCCTTTGAGATTGATAGTATCGTTAAGACAGCAGTGGCTGAGTATTCTATTAACCCAGCAGAGATCGAAAATGCTATTAGTGTCAAATTGCTACCGATGTTATTTATGGATTTGGGTATCGACAAAGCGCAACAGCTCATCGAGGAAGTGCTAAAGATTACCCGTCTTGGACTTTCAAGAGACAAGTAGCCTAAGAGCAGCAAGAGGGTAGTAGGTAATGACTGAGAATGGCGTATTTTATTATGGTCAATATAAGATTGACTATGAAGTCGTGCGTAAAGAAGTAACTTATAAAGAGAAGATAAAGAAACCTGAAAGCGACAAGCTGATTGCTAAAAAGACCAAGCCTCGAAAAGTGGTTATCAAAGTACACCCTGATCAGCGTGTGGTTGCCACCGCACCTGTCGATGCTACCGATGAGTTGATTTATGATGCACTCATGAAACGTGCTCGCTGGATATGGCAAAGCCTACAAGACTTTGCCAAGCAACAAGATCATGTATTACCCAAGCGCTATGTCAGCGGCGAAACCCAATTTTATCTGGGTCGTCGTTACGTACTAAAAGTGATAACCAGTACAGAAACTGCCGATGAGATACATAGCAGGGTGAGGCTTAGTCGCGGTAAATTAAACGTAGAGTTGTCTCAAAGTGATTCTGAGTTGGACGCTGAAGAACGAGCTGTCTTAGTTAAACGTCTTATTGATGAATGGTATAGAAATAAATTTAGGTCGATCTCTAGAGAGAGGCTTGAAGCCTTGATATATAAGGCTTCATGGGTTAAAAATAGTCCTTCAATAAAATTAATGAACATGAAAAAGCAGTGGGGAAGTTGCTCTACTAAAGGTAATCTAATACTTAATCCGCATTTGGTTAAAGCACCAAAGGAATGCATCGATTACGTGATACTCCATGAGCTCTGTCATATTGCTGAGCATAATCATAGTGAGCACTTTTGGCGCTTATTAACGCAGGTAATGCCAAACTGGAAAGAGGTGAAAGCTAGGCTTGATGAGATGGCTGAGCTTTATTTGAATGAGTGAAGTTTAGAGCTAGATAATTTAAGGGGCTGTAGTAGATAAGGATTAAATATCACACCATTTTTTCAGCGTTTTAAGCTGATTAGATGGTGACCCATAGTTAAATCTAAACTCGCACTCTTTTAAAAATAAATGGAAATTCTTCTTATCAATTCCATTATATTTTCTGAACGTTCGTTTAGACTGATTCCAAAAGTTCTCAATGCCGTTGATGTGATTGTTTTTACCACAAATAAACTCTTTAGAGTGATTTACTCTGAAATGTTTGAATTCGCTCACATCTAATGCATTATAACTTCGATAGCTATCAGTATAAACAAAGCTGTCAGGCTTGATTTTACGCTTGATGACAGGCATTAGGGTGGTTTGTTTGGTGTCTGCTACGACAATGGTATAAACCTTACCATGTCGTTTTAGGATACCAAACACGGCTGTTTTACCAGCAGCTCCGCGACCTCTTTTGCCTTTGCGTACGCCGCCAAAGTAGCTTTCATCTAATTCGACTTCGCCATCAAAAAGCTCATCAGCTTGTAATGAGAGATGATGATCTATAACAAGTCTAATTTTATGATAAAAAAGTGCAGCACTGTTAGGCTGGATATTAAGCAAATCTGCGGCTGTTCTAGCAGTTACTTCAGCCGTGAAAAACTCTAATAGCCTTCGCTGTAATTTTTTACTTAGTTTACAATGGGTTATCTCCATAAAAGTAGTCTAGCATAGTGCTTATCTACTACAGCCCCTAATTTAATATGTTATTTTGGAAAAGTATTGAAGTGCATAATGATCTACATGCCCAGACAAAATATTGAAAATTTACTTGAAAGAATGAATTAATCGTTCGATACTATTTTCTTACTTAATGAATGTAAGGAAAGTATGATGGGTAACCCATATGGTAACGATCATGACGATGATGCTGAAGAACTAAATGATGCTGATCAACAAAAAGAAAATGATGAGATTCAAGAAATGGGTAAGCAAGGTTTGACAGATCAAGACTTCCCAAAAGGTAGGCCACTTGGTACATTCAGTAGTAGTGACACAAAAAAATAATGGTCTTGCAGGTAGTTATTTAAAACCTCACTTGTAAGTGAGGTTTTTTTGTATGGGTCATTCCAGCTATGTTTGAGACTTTTTATATTCAGTTTTATAAATGACTATTTGGAAAATGGACAAATTAGTTTAAACTAAATAAGTAGATCATACCGCTCAAATAGACGCAATACACCCTTTCTTTAACTAGATATAGTATCTTACTATGCCCGATCACTATCAAAGCCTTATCCTAAGTCTAACTCAACAGCCCACCGAACAAGAGTGGCTTGAGTTTAAGCATAACTTTCATAGCTCTGATGAGATTGGTAAGCGTATATCTGCGCTTGCCAATGGTGCTTGTTTGTCTGGCAAGAAATTTGGCTATTTAGTGTTTGGCGTAGAGGATGGCACGCATAATATCGTTGGTACAAGCTTCAGCCCAAAGACAAAAAAAGCCAAAGGCAACGAAGACTTAGAGCATTGGTTGGTTAGCCGTTTAAGTCCTAAAATTCATTTCACAATTCATGAGTTACAGATTGATGGTAAAGCGGTGGTGCTGTTCGAAATTCCAGCAGCCACAGATATGCCCATTAGCTTTTTACATGAGCCTTATATTCGTATTGGTAGCTTCACAAAACCACTTAAGCATTATCCTGATCAAAGCCGTAAGCTGTGGCAAAATCGAGCGGATGACTGGAGTGCCGAGATTTGCCATGAGGCAACGCTTGACGACCTTGATCCTAAAGCCATTGCTGTTGCTAGACAAGTCTTTGCTGATAAAAACAAACGTTTGGTTGAAGATATTCAAGAATGGGATGACATTACCTTTTTGAATAAAGCTAAAATTACCATTCGTGGTCAGATCACTAATACAGCGATTATTTTATTGGGGCGTTATGAGTCCACGTATTTTTTGAGCCCAGCGCAAGCGCATATCACTTGGATTCTAAAGGGCGTTGATGGTATTGAAAAAGACTATCAACATTTTGAACCACCGTTTTTGTTAGCCTTAGACGAGGTATATAACAAAATTCGCAATCTCAATTACCGCTACATGCCTGCTGGTACGCTGTTTCCTGAAGAGGTGCAGCAGTATGATCCCTATATCATCCGTGAAGCATTAAGTAATGCTATTGGTCATCAAGACTATCGTCTGGGCGGACGTATTACTGTAGTTGAAAAAGAAGACTCAACACTGATTTTTCAAAACAGTGGGGAGTTTATTCCTAAGACTATCGAGAACGTCTTGCTACAAGATGCGCCTGAAGCGAGCTATCGTAATCCATTTTTGGTTAACGCCATGGTCAGTCTAAACATGATGGACACCATCGGTAGCGGTATCAAAAAAATGTATCAGATTCAGTCTAAGCGTTTTTTCCCATTGCCAGATTATGACTTAACCCGTGAAAGAGTAGGCGTGAAGTTTACAGGTAAAGTGCTTGATCAAGAGTACGCCAAGCAGTTAGCAAGCGTAGATAATCTCACACTACACGATATTATAGCGCTTGATAAAGTGCAAAAGGGGCAGGCGATCACTGAAAACGAAGCTGATACGCTACGTAAAAAGTCATTGATAGAAGGGCGCAAAAATAGCTATATTATCGCCGCTGATGTTGCCAAGCATACTGAGCAGCAGGCGGAGTATATGCAGATGCGCGGCTTAGATGACATGCATTATCAAAGCTTGATTATAGGGTACCTCAAGACGTTTGAACGAGGTAGACTAGCTGACTTTGATAAGATGCTGGCTAATAAGTTGCCACAAGTACTAGATGATAAGCAGCGTAAAAATAAGGTGCGTAATCTATTGCAGAAGATGCGCCGTGATGGTTTAGTCGTTTCTGAAGGTTGGTCTTGGCATCTTCCAAATAGCTAAGAATAGCTAAAAACAGCTAAGAATAGCTAAACCTAGCTAGGTTTGGCTACCTAGAATACTTTAAAAGTAACCTAGTAGTTGTCTAAGTCTGTCATTCCGCCAGCTCTCTGCCTCTCTGTAAATATATTCGTTCATGATGTATCGTGATATATCATCTACGCAGTAAGGTGGGCTTTTATCTATATGCTCTTTGCCAATGTCTATATCGTCTAATTGATAGTATAAATTAGGATCTTGTAGCCATATAGCATAGATCTCATGCTGACTGAGTTTTTCAAGCTTTGATGAGACAGACTGTAGAATCATATCGTCATAGTAACTCCAGAAAGGGGCTTGCTCTTTTTGACGTTGATAGCAGACATCATCCCATAAATTTCTGAGATAGCCCATATCTAGAGCAGTATCGAAACTTTGCATATATCTGATAGTCTGCTTGGTAATTTTTTTTGAGTGGCTTTTAGACAATGCAGCAGCAATATCTAAGGCCATTTCTTGTCTTAAATCCATAGTAAAAGTCCGTGTCTGCTCGTTTTATACTCATAATTACAGCTATGTTCTATATAGCATGCTACTAAAATATGGGATTAAAAAGAAGACAAAAAAATAAGCCGCGTAGTGCGGCTTATTTTCTATCCTTGATCAGTGAATCCGATCAGCCATCTTGCTCTCAATCCAATCAGCCACTTCGCTTTCTACCCATGCTACACGTCCCTTTGATAGCTTTACTTGAACAGGGAATGTTGGATCGTAACGATCAGATTTTTTATTGACCATCTCATAAATCGTAGTACTGCTAAGCGCTGTATAATGCATTACCTGCTTGAGCGGTATCATGCGAGGTATCTGTAAAGTGCTAGCTGTTGATGCATTTTGTTGTGTATTCGGATCTAAGATTTGCATGATTATCTCCTTTGTAAGTTAATGAGAATCTTTCTTCTCATACATTTACGGAGTCCCATATTTTTTTACGGCATCCTATGCAGTCCAGCGGCTAGTCTTAGATGATGCAATAAAAAAAGGAGCTGAATAATCAGCTCCTTTTTTATGCCGTATATCCTTACTACTGCTTTAACTTATAGCTGTAACACTCTCTCTTAGACTTCTTTCAATATTACCGACATTGTAGGGAGCCATACCATTTTGTGACCCTCCTTGATGATTACTATTAGCCTCATCTGTCTCTACGGGATAAAACTCTTCAGCCACATCGAGTAGATTATCGTTATCAACCTCAAAGCATGAATTCACATAACCCTGTTTGGCAGCTTCCTCTAATGCCGCTTGGTCAAAGCCATGTTCGCCAAGCTCTTTATCAATTGCCTGTGCATCTTGTACCGCCTGCTTCAGTGTCACATCATCACGTAGTGTTAAGTCCACAAAGTAAATTGGCGTCCGATAGCTTTGCGTCGTGCTTTTACCTCGGAGTGTGAGTTGCAATGGCAAGCATGACAGCTTATTGCCTGATACCGCTGCAAAGTAGCTCAAGCGTGCTGCCAAGGTACGGATACTATTAAAGCCAGTCGTTCGAAAGATAAACGTGCCCAGCTCATCGTCCTCACTCAGATTAACGTACAGACGACCATAAGGCTTACAAGCACCGCCTTGTGCCAGTGGACAACGATCAGGGGATGGGCAAGGCAGTTGCTCAACACCATTATTGGTTCGACGTTGGCATTGCTCACCGTCACCCACGCATAGTGGCCGACCCGTTTGTCTATCAAATAGCGTGTATTCTGCGCGTAAATTCAGCTCAGGGTCATTAAACAGCATGCGTACGGGTATTTGTCTGAGCTTACCGTCATTATTTCCACGTAGCTTTTCATCAAGTGGATGGTTGATCCAGCCTTCCTTATTTTGGATTTGGCTGGTAATCGTGAATTGATCGTCTTTAGCAGGCAGACGCTTGCCGTCTTTTTCAATGATACGGCCAATACTGATACGACCTAAGACTGGCGGAGTTATAGTGAGACCTTTAATCATGGTGATATTCCTTATATGTTTTGATTAGCCATAAAAAAGCCCACCTTTTAGGGGTGGGTGGTTATGCGCTTGAAATGGTTAGTTGTTGTGCGTTGATGATTAAGTGCTTTTTAGTTCAGTCATCTAAGACAACGAAGCGTCTGCTACCTTGCTTGGTTTTATTAAACTGTTTAAGCAATTCAGGATGCGCCTTGATAACGGCTTTGCTATCAAGGCCAACACTGTCTTTAGAGCGCTTCCACGAGATCGCGCCTTTATCAAACACAGCGACTTCATTATCGGCAATTAGCGTTTGCAGCTGATGCTTGACCTGATTATGACGCTCTTCTAGCTCTTGCATATAGTCACGGTAGCTAAGCAACTGCTCAAATAACTTATTGGCACCATCATCATCCGTTAGATCAACCTTGCTTGATGGCTTAGCGGTTGGATACAGCTGCTTTAATGCCCGAGCAGCAGATTCAGAATGGTCAGGGGTTGGTGGCGTGTCGGTTTCCACGTATTGCCAGAATAGACGCTCGTGCTCAGTGATGGACTCAATTAAGCGCTCGTCACGCTCAACCTTATAAATCTTGGCTTCATGTCCACACAGCAGTACGCAGATATGGGCAGCTTGTTTACCAGTCACCGCTAGTTGATGCTGAACTTGGCAAGTCACATAGAGGGGTACGCCATCACGCCACAGCTTGACACCATGTTCACCAGCGGTTTTACACTCTAAAATCTGTACCTCATCATTACCTGTAATAGCATAGTCTAAATTCGCCAGCATAAAGGCGTTATCAGGATCAGGGTGCTGCAAGACAGCATTGACGCGACGTACTTTATTGCCTGTATGCTCTTGATAGTATTTAGCAACCATGGGTTCAAGCGTATTGCCCCAGTAAAGGGGCGAGTAGCCCTCGATGCCGTTATTACTACTGGCATCAATGTTTGAGTTCATGCGTCCTGTTTTGATCATCCATAGCTCAAGCATGGACAAGTAAGGATGGATACCACAAGCGGCAGCAGCATCAGAGCTGCCAATGCCTTGCTTGCGTACCTCAAGCCAGTCTTCACGGCTTAGGTTTTTGGTATTGACCAAACGCTTAGCGGTGGTTGATGTCTTTGCTTGAACCGGTTTATCAACCGTTTTATTTTGCTTTAGCATGACTCCTACTGAATTGTCCTTGGTTTTAGACTTAGCAGTTCGAGACGCTTTAGCTGTCATGACTGAACGTTTGGGTTTTAACTGAGTCGTGGTTATGTTATTTAATGCGATCAGGTTCATGGTGAACTCCTTTAATAGATTTATTCTTAGTGAGATGCGCATATGCCTTGCTTAATTAATGGCATAAAAAAACCACGCGCAAAGGCGTGGTTGATTTAAGAGATAAGTAGAGTGGCTAAGCGATTAGGCAATCAAGCGTAGTGCTTCGTCGAGGCTTCTATCTTTAAGTTTAGCCCCAGCCCCAAACCATGCTGAGTCAAGGCGATGGTCTTGCGACATCGCACGGCGTTCATGATCAACAAATTCTGTCATCGCATTTAACAACCCATAAGCCGTATCTTTTGCTGATGCCAGATCCGCACCGCGACCTTGACCGTTAAACATACTCATCACCTGATTCATGGCTTTTGCATTTGGAACCGCATCTTTTTCTTTCTTAGCCGTATTAAACAGAATCAGGCCATCATCTTTAACATCATTAAACACACGATTTAGGTAGTTGGCTGCTTCTGCTTGAGTGACGCGTCTATTAGTTAATTGCTTCATCTCATAGTTAAACGCATCCCATTGGCTGACGGAGACGCCCAATTGCTGCTTGACCTTTTCGGCATCAAAGGTCGTGCTATGCGGTACTTTCACCACGCCGCCATTGCCGTTCGCAAGGCTGATCGCTAAGGTGTTATTACACACAACGCGAATATTGGTGAACTGTGCTGTAGTAGCAAGCGTGCCATCACAAGCGGTTGCTAGCAGCAGATAGCCATGACTGACATCACCGCCACGTAGCGTTGCTGATTGACCTGTACGTGCGAGTGCCCAGAACTTACGTCCTTCTTTAAGTACCCCTGCGGTCTCTAGCTCAAAGTCAGCTTGCTCTGTCAGATCCCGATAAAACTCTAAAATCTCACTTGGTTGTACTTCTTGGTAGCGCTGACTCACCACTGATAACGGCTCAAGCGTGTCTGAGCGATACAGCACCTTGTTATTGTCATAAGGCATGATCAGGTTTTGCCCTTTATCATTGGTTGCCATGTAGCTCACGTCTGAGGATTCGATACGCCAATCCATCCCAGCCTCGCGTGCCCAGACCTCAATCGGCTGTTTGGGGGATAGCTCATTACCTAAGCCATGCCAAGGGGTTTCGCCAACGTATGCCATTGTTTCGATTAAATGTGCCATGATTAATTTCCTTTTACTGTTGAATAAATAAGTGGTTTGACTGATTCAATGCTTTGATGCATGAATCATTGAGTGGTTAAACAAATGAGAATGTTAGAGGCTAAAGCTATGCTGACAGGTACTGCATAGATAACGCGGCATAATAGCCGCCCTAAGTAGTGGCGGCTGCATCAGTCTTTGTTGTGCCAGATTAATCACGGTGGCAATGGCACTGCCTGCAACCATCCCGATCATGGGGTTGATCTTGTAGTACTTGCAGACGCTAGTACCAAGACTGACTAAGAGCTTGGGTGAGCACAGATGCTCTGACATGCTTTGCACACTGGTATCCGTATTTTCTATAACGTGTGCTGAATGGCAGTTGGGACAGATAGGTTTCATAGTAACTCCTTGATAGTGGCGCATAAAAAAGGCCTGCTATAAAGCAGACCTTGATTAGACGTTGAGGGATAGATGGATAAGACAGCGATGGCTACTTATCTCATCTCATGGTGATACTGTATATCTGAAATTATTTTGATATTTAAGCAAGCCAAAGTGTTTATTCTCTATTTTTCCTTAAATTCACCATGTCCAAATGTTTGCATCTTAGGCAACCACACTTTGAGCTTTTGATCGTATTTATCAGACTTTGTTAAGTACTTTGCTACAGTAAAAGCGTTCTCTACCTCCTGAGGATTATCACGATGTATTCTACCAACACCTAGCTTTCCATCTTTTTCAAAACTATATTTGGTCTCAGTGTCGTGAGAACTATGATAAGTACCGATGCCCTCTGTGACTTCTTGCCACTTCTCACCTATCGTTTTAGCGATATGCCAGTCAGAATATCTTTTTGAATTATCATAAGTTAAGACTAAATGGCAGTGGAAACCGCCATATTTATAGCCCTGCTCTAATGCCCATGCATAACCAGTTAGGTGTTTAAAACAAGCGTTTTTCTTGCTGATAAGTTTTCTGAGCTTTTTCATGTGATTATAAAAATCGTGAATAGTCAGATTATACCGTTGGTTTTTCAAATACTTTAGCTCAATAAAAATAACTAACACTCTTGATTTATTCTCAATCAGATTTTTAAAGTAACACTCCAAAACTTTTTGATTTTGAGATTCTTGGTAACGCCAATCATAAAGCTCTCTCATAATGCTATCTTTATACTCTAATAACTTTGTAATAATTTTTTGACTTCTCTCATAGTCCCAAATAACATCACAAGGATACGAAGCACCAATTAAAGTAATGGTAATGTTCATAAATGCGTTAATAGCTTGTGAGTAATTTACAGAGTCTTGTGAGTAAGTCAAAGCGTCTTGAGAGTAATACATAAACATAAATGGACGATATAACTCGTTCAATTGACCTTGAAAGCGTTTACCTCTAAGATTTTTAAATAATACGTTTTTGACCAGTTTATCAACATCATTGGTAAGTTTGGATTGATTATAAGTTAAATGTGACATGATTTTCCCTATGAGTTTATTGATTCATAGGGTTACGCACATTCGTAATTTTATAATGCAGATAGCTAAGAGAGTAACTCTTAGCTCAGTAGTACTTACTAGTATATTGATAGTATATTGATACTCTAATACCAACCTATTGCATCTCAATAAAATCCATATATCTCTAGGATAAACATATAGCCCTGTCTCTTATACACATCTGACGCTGCCGACGATATGCAGTGTGTAG
>CAJXUF010000059.1 GCA_913061175.1 uncultured Psychrobacter sp. | reverse complement strand
CGAGATAGGAGTCCGTCTCGTGGGCTCGGAGATGTGTATAAGAGACAGGTTATCTATAGTACTGATAATTATAGGTTTATCAGGTATCAGGAATTTGTTTATGTCATATTATCATTTAACGCGACTTACCCATTTATACAAAATATATTAAAAGTATATGTGCTCTGATTAGCCAGACTTTAATAAATAACTTAAAAACGAAAATACGTCTGATACAATGGGCTTGAATTCAATGAATGTCGTCGCATATATACTGGTATGTATACGCTGACGTATAGAGACCATGTGATTAAAGACTATGCAGTTATAGACTGTGTAATTAAAGACTATGCGATTGCTCCATCACCATTGATATTTCTGCCAGTTAAATTGACTCAAAGAAGCATTGCTTGATTCTATTATATCGCCTGATAGTTCGAAAGTTTGAGCTATCGATAAGTACTTATCAGTGAAAGTGAAGTCACTAGCTATCGACTGTGGCTAAGCATCCAATATTTTATAAGTTTCATTATTCAACCAATTATTTATTATTAGAGTACGTATGAATACACCTGCTAACACCTCTACACCTACTGATAACGCGCCTAATGTCTCAATCGCTGTTATCTTCCATAGTAACTATGGTCATACCAAGCGTGTCGCTGAGGCGATAGTACAAGGTGCGCATCAGCAATTGCCAGAAGCGCAAGCCAAAGCTGTCGATGTGTATGATGTTGATTGGGATTATTTAGATCAGGCAGATTTGCTGGTTTTTGGCAGCGCAGTGTATATGGGCAGTGTGACGGCTGAATTTAAGACCTTTATGGATGAGACATCTAAGCGTTGGTATCATCGCAAATGGGAGGGTAAATGGGCAGCAGCGTTTGCCAATTCGGGTGGCCTGAGTGGTGATAAACTTGCTGTATTGCAGCAGATTTCTCTATATGCGATGCAACATGGTATGAATTGGATTGGTCTGCCATTGATGCCGACAGGTCATGAGGCTCATGACTTAAACCGTCTGTCTAGCTTTTTGGGTTTGATGACTCAGTCGCTTGATGGCCCACCTGAAGAGACACCAGGTTCAGGTGATATTGATACTGCTATTTGGTTTGGTGATCATCTGGCCAAAACGATTATTAAGCATCAACCAGCTGATGCTAAGCGTTAAAAAAAGCTAGAAACGACAGAGCGATCGAATGAAAAAGCAGACATTATTGATGTCTGCTTTTTTTTGCGCCAATTTTTATTGAACGATAAGTGCTATTAAGCGCTAGGCTTTTTTTATTGGGCAACAAGTTTAGTAGGGGCAGGCTTCACAGGGATAGGACTGTCAACGAATTGAAATGATTGACAACCTCCTAATAGCATCGTTGCTACTAGCAAATAGGTAAAGGCGAATGACTTCATAGTAATATCTCAAAAACGATTTTAGCCCAACGATATGTCACGATTACTTATCATTAGAAGTCATAACAGTGAAGAGTCAGGCTTATTTGCAGACATTATATATAAAAATCAGCTGCTGATAGCAGTTTAAAGGCGATATATGTATTCGGTACTGTTTTTACGCAGGCTATCTAGCTGTTTATAGTATGGCTTATCTAACGCCTCGTTTGATTTATCATGTATAAGATTAAAGCTACTTATGAAAACAATGTCTAATATTGAGTAGCTAAGCAGTGAATAAAGTCTACAAAACGTATAGGTATTTATTTAGATTTAAGTTATTCACCAATTATTTTCCAACTGTTCGATAGTATCTATAGGCATTTTAACGGGTTGTGTTATAAATAAGAATAGTGATAATATGTTGAAAGCTGACCAAATAGTCAAGTATCCTATAGTACGATTTTTCTAACAAAATTGTTCGATGAATGCTGATATCTACAACCAGCTTACCTGATATAAAAAAGCACGATGTCCTGATTTTTTTATCTCTTAAGAATGTATTAGCAAATAAAACAGAATAACCGTACTTGAACGGTTGCAGCATGATGTAAACCAAATGCTTACTTTCAGCATTTAAGCCGTCAAATTTCTTAAGCCTTATGCTTATCTTCATTATTTTATTTTAGCCGAGTCTTGCTATGATTAGTTTTTACTTAAATGGGAAACGCCACGAGCTAACCCAGCTTAACCCTAATACGACGGTGCTTGAGTATCTACGATTGCATGAAGGCCAGACGGATACGAAGGAAGGCTGTGGTAGCGGTGATTGCGGTGCCTGTACTGTGATGGTTCAGCGCCTGCCTAATGTTAGCCAGCCAACGCTCAATGATGAAAATGGCGACGAAAAAAATGTGACGCCACCGTTCTATACAGTCAACTCCTGCATTACGCTAGTGTCGCTTATGGATGGTCATCATCTGATGACGGCCTCTTATTTAGCTGACAATCCAGAACATCATCCAGAACGAGCGCTATTGCATCCGGCGCAGCAAGCGATGGTTGAATGTCACGGATCACAGTGCGGTTTTTGTACGCCTGGGTTTGTAATGTCGCTTGCTTGTATTTACGAAAACAATCGTATGCAGACAAGTCAAAAGCCAGCAAGTCAGAACGATGCCAAGCAATTAAGCTATGATGAGGTGGTTGCATCAATATCTGGCAACCTATGTCGCTGCACAGGGTACAGGCCAATTATCGAAGCTGGTCTACTGATGAGCGATATCGGTCAGCAGAGAGAGGCGGAGCAGTCAGCGGTGAAAGACCTGACTATCAGTCTAGCGACAGATGCGATGGCAAGTACAAAGGGATCAGCAGTCTCTAAAAATGTGCCAGCTGAATTAAGGAATGAAGAGCCGAATGGTATTGCACCTGCACTTAATGATGCTAGGCGACAGTTATATATGCCCAAGTCACTAGATGAGCTTAACCAAGTATTAGCGGCCTATCCGCAGGCTACGATTTGGGCAGGCGGTACGGATTTGGGATTGAGTGTAACCCAGCATTTGGTTGATCACGAGGTCATTATCCAGCTTTCAGCTGTTGAGGCATTAAAGTCATGGTCATTATTTGACGCAAAGTCTGACCCAAGCAATGAAGACTCGAATAACGAGCAAGCTTCTAGCCAATCACTAGTACTGGGTGCTGGCATGAGCTATCAGCAGATATTACCTGTGCTTGAGCAGTATTTTCCAAGCTTTGCGCAAGTATTTGAGCGTATTGCTTCTCCGCAAATTCGTAATATGGGCACCATCGGTGGCAATATAGCCAACGCGTCGCCGATTGGTGATTTACCACCGATTTTATTGGCGTTAGATGCGTCAATTCATCTGCGTCATTGCGCGCCTAATTCTAAAGAGTCAGGTAACGATTTAGATAATAGCAATTCGGTTTATACGGATGAGATTATACCTTTATCAGAATTTTTCTTAGATTATAAAAAGACCAAACTGCAAGCAGGCAGTTACGTAGTCGCTATTCATATTCCTCTGATGCATGACAATCAGCACTTATTTATTCATAAAATTAGCAAACGTTATGAGGATGATATTTCAGCGTGTCTATTGGCTGCGCGAATTGATATATCAGTAGATGGCATGACGATAGAGAATGCAAAGCTTGGGCTTGGCGGAATGGCTGCCATACCGTTATTAGCTACAACCTGTCAGCAAGCGCTCGTTGGGCAAGCAGCAGAAGTTGTGAGTTTTGAGCAAGCAGCACAAGTCTTGTCTGCAGACGTTACGCCTATGACTGATGTTAGAGCCAGCCGTGAATATCGCTCACATGTGGTACAGCGTCTACTGGTGAAGTGCGGTAAGCAGTTGGTAGCAGGTAGACAGACCGAGACCGCTTAACTAGCAGAGTTGTTTGCTAATACCGCCTTATCGTTATATTTGCCAAGAACAAAAGAGCATTAATTAAAGCGTCCTAATAAAAGAGATCTGCCATGAGCCATCATTCGTCCTTATTTGACAGTTATAGTATCCGCCGCGTGCGTCCGCCAAAAAACAAAATTGGTACCTCGGCTAAGCATGATAGTGCGATCAGCCATGTCATGGGGACGGCAACTTATGTGGATGATATTGCAAAACCGCAAGGCACGCTACATCTAGCAGTAGGTAAAAGTAGCCACGCTCACGCACGTGTATTGAGTATGGATTTGAGCGCTGTTAGAGATGCGGATGGGGTGGTAGATGTCTTAAGCTTCAAAGATTTGCCTGCGCAGACAGATATCGGTGCGGTGTTCGACGGTGAGCCACTGATGGTGGATGACATCACAGAGTATGTGGGTCAGACGCTATTTGTGGTAGTAGCGAGTAGTCATCGCGCTGCCAAAAAAGCGGCGACCAAGGCAGTGGTGGAGTATGAGCCATTGCCAGCAGTACTTAGTATTGATAAAGCGTTAGAGCAAGAGTTATTTGTACGTCCGAGTCATTTTATGAAGCGTGGTGACGCGGCGACTGCGCTTGAGAACGCACCGATTCGCATTGAAGGTCATATTCATATGCGCGGGCAAGAGCACTTTTATCTCGAAGGCCAAGTGTCTTATGTCGTGCCTTGTGACGATGGCGGGCTAGAAGTATACACGTCGTCACAGCATCCAAGCGAAGTACAGCAGTTGGTCGCCGAAGTGACGGATTTGCCATTTCATGCGGTAAACACAGTCGTGCGCCGTATGGGTGGCGGGTTTGGTGGTAAAGAAACGCAAGCCGCTGCATGGGCATGTCTGTGCGGTATTATCGCCAAACGCCATAACGTCCCTGTCAGTATGCGTCTAGATCGCCAAGATGACATGGTGGTGACGGGTAAGCGCCATGAGTTTGCCAACCGCTACGAAATCGGTTTAGACGAGTCTGGTTGTATATTGGGCGTCGATATGCAATTGGCTGGCTTGTGTGGCTACGCACCAGATTTGTCTGATGCCATCGTTGATAGAGCGATGTTCCACTGTGATAATGCCTACTATTATCCAGCTGCCCATGTTGCGGGTCATCGCTGCAAAACGCATACCGTATCCAATACTGCCTATCGAGGATTTGGTGGTCCACAAGGTTTGATGACTGCTGAATATATGATGGATCATATTGCCTATACATTAGGGCAGGATCCGCTGCAAGTACGCTTAGCAAACTTATATCAAGATGGTCAAAGTACCCATTACGGTCAGACGATTGAGCATTTTGATTTAGCGACCATCATGACCAAGTTGGCAGACGATTGTGATTATGACAATCGTCGTCAACAAATCCTAGAAGCCAATCAAAAAGCTGCCGCTAAAGGCAGTGACAAACGCTTGGGTCTTGCTCTAACGCCAGTAAAATTCGGTATTTCATTTACGGTGCAGACGCTTAATCAGGCAGGTGCATTGGTACATATTTATACTGATGGCAGTATCCATCTCAATCACGGCGGTACAGAGATGGGGCAAGGACTGTATATTAAAATTGCCCAGATTGTTGCCAATGAATTTGATGTTGATTTGGACACGGTCAAAGTATCAGCGACACGTACCGACAAAGTGCCTAATACCTCACCAACTGCCGCGTCATCAGGGACAGATATCAATGGTAAGGCGGCACAGAACGCTTGTCTATGCATTAAATCTCGCATACTTGAATTTGCCGCTGAACATTTCGAAGTGGCGCAAGAAGACATACGTTTTGAAAAGAACCATGTCTATATTGGCGATAAAGAAACACTGACTTTTGCTGAGATGATTCAACTGTCGTACCAGAACCGTATCAGTCTGTCGTCTACTGGCTACTATAAAACGCCTAAGATATTCTATGATCGCTCCAAAGCATGGGGACGTCCGTTCTTCTACTTTGCTTTGGGTGCAGCTTGTGCTGAGGTTGAGATTGATACATTGACAGGTGAGTACAAAGTATTACGCTGTGATGTGTTACATGACGCAGGACAATCGATCAACCCTGCCATTGATATTGGGCAAATTGAAGGTGGTTTTGTGCAAGGTATGGGTTGGCTTACGGCAGAAGAGCTGATCTGGAATGACAAAGGTAAGCTGGCATCCGACAGTCCTGCCAATTATAAAATTCCAACCGCGCATGACTTGCCTAAGCAGTGGAATGTCAAACTGTACGATCGCAAAAACGAAGAACAAACTATCTATAACTCTAAAGCCGTTGGCGAGCCGCCGTTTATGTTGGCAGCCAGTGTTTGGTGCGCACTCAATAATGCGGTCGCGAGCCTTGGTGATTATAAGAAGAATCCAGAGCTGACCATGCCTGCGACGCCAGAAGCGGTATTAAAAGCAGTCATGCGCATGCAAGGCACATCGTGGGATTTAACAACTGAAGCCGATACAGATACGGTTGATAGTTTAGTAAAAGGCGCAGCAGAGAACAGTGACCTTTACAACGAAAAAGCAATGCCACAAGACGTACGTCACGCTAAAGACATCGATCCAAAAGAAGTCGAAGGCAAACAAACCGATAACCAGCCTAACGCGATAGAGCATCCAAATGTAGCAGGGGCAAGAGGTCCTGCGCACAGTGAATGAGTCGTTATCACCGCCAGTCGTCTGGTATGAAGGTCTAGCGCGATATCAGCAGCGAGGTATCGCTCACGTGTTGGCGACGGTCGTAGCCGTAAATGGATCTGCTCCTCGAGCGCTACAGGCAAAGATGATTGTCACGCAAGATAGTATCGTGGATACGCTAGGTGGCGGCGGTCTAGAGCACGACGTTGTCAATACGGCACGGCAGCTATTGAATGGTGAAATAGCGGCAACGGTATCCAAAGAAGTAAAACCAAAAGTCGATGAAACTGACGGTGAAAGCACGTTAATACCTTCTAAAGCAGTGCGCCGTGATGCTGTCTACACCAAGCACTACCCGCTAGGTGCGAAATTGGCACAGTGTTGCGGCGGTAGCGTCACCGTTATGTTCGAATGCTTCAATGTAACGCCGCCGATGTCAGTACTAGTGTTTGGTGCAGGGCATGTAGCATCAGCGCTAATGACCATCCTCGCTGAGCTACCTTGTCAGGTAGATTGGGTGGACAGTCGCCCAGAGATGTTTAAGCGTTACTTAGTTGATGAATCTACTACTAATCAATCCAAACTTTATAACTTACCAGCGCATATCCGTCCGCATATCGATGATGAGCCTGTAGATTTTGTGCGCCCATTTATCGAGCAGGGTGGTCAGCGTTTTATTCTGGTTATGACTCATGACCATAGTGTTGATTTTGAGTTAGTGCGGGCGGCATTAGATACTATTTATGATACTAGCTCGTCTGAGGATCAATGTTCAGATATTTCAGCACCTTACATAGGCTGCATTGCCTCGGCAACCAAAGCCAAGCGTTTTAGAGATCGCTTGATGCAGCGTGGCTACAGTGAGCAACTGGTCAATCAGTTGGTCATGCCAATCGGATTGCAAGTTGGTGGAAAAGAGCCGATGGCGGTGGCGGTTTCTATCGTGGCACAGCTCTTACAGCAGTATCATCAAGCTATTTCTTGAACGGTTCACTCCATATAACTTTTATACTTTTTATCAAATTATTAAAGCGCTCAGTACTATTTATTAAAACGCTCAGGACTACCAAGCCATTGTGAGATCTACGAATGACCCTACATATTTATCAAGCTCGACTGCTGCACTACTTGACCGAAAGCGATCGTACTGAGCGTGCAACCTCTGATCATTCACAGACATTAGCTGTGGAACGAGACATTACGTTACTACCAGTGATCGAAAGTGTCCGAATTTATCCTGAATATATCGCTGATGGTGCGCTTGTCGTAGATGATGTGACAGGGTGCATTGTAGAGTATGGGCATAACGAGACAATATTAGCGAAATATAATAATATCTCTGAGCAAGTAGGCCAGTTAGTAGTCAAAGTACATGATTATCGCGACAAACTTATCATGCCAGGCTTTATCGATACTCATGTGCATTATCCGCAAGTAGATATGATTGCTGCTTACGGTGAGCAATTACTTGATTGGCTTAATAATTATACTTTCGTCACTGAGGCCAATTTTGGCGATCCAAAAGTAGCGCATGATACGGCACAGTTCTTCTTAAACCAGCTGCTGGCAAATGGTACGACGAGCGCCATGGTGTTTTCTACCAGCCACCCTGAATCAGTGAACGCATTTTTTACTGAAAGCCATCGGCTCAACACCCGCATGATCACAGGCAATGTCTTGATGGACCAAAATGCGCCTGATAATTTGTGTGTACCTGCTGAGCAAGGTATTCGAGACACCCAAAACATCATTGATAATTGGCATGAGCGTGGTCGTCAGCATGTAGCGATTACCCCGCGCTTTGCTATTACTTCGACACCCAAGCAACTACAAATGGCAGGTGAGCTGTATGCCAGTTACGAGAGTGTTTATCTGCAGACGCATCTAGCAGAAAACCGTGATGAAATTGCCTTTGTGAAACAACTGTATCCCACTCATAAAGGCTACCTAGATGTCTATGATACGATGGGATTACTGGGTCGACGCACCACCTTGGCACATGGTATTCACCTTGAAAAATCGGAGTATGAACGCTTACGCGATACTGGTACGCAGATATCACACTGTCCGACGTCCAACCTGTTTTTGGGTAGTGGATTGTTCGATTTACCCAAGACGTTAAGTTATACTGGTGTCAGTATCGCCACTGACGTTGGAGCAGGGACAAGTCTGTCGATGCTGACGACTCTGTCAGAAGCGTATAAAATCCAACAACTACAAAGCAATCAACTATCCGCTCATCAAGGGCTGTACCAAATTACGTTGGGTAATGCCCAGTCGCTATTATTGGACAATAAAATCGGTAACTTTATGCCCAATAAAGAAGCAGATTTTGTGGTTATCGATATGGGTGCAACGGAATTGCTTGAGCGACGTATGGCGCAGACCAAAACACTGGAAGAGCAGTTGTTTGTACTAATGATGCTAGGCGATGATAGAGTAATTGATCAGACAGTCATCGCTGGCGTGAGTCGCTATCGTAAATCGACTTTATAGGTGTAAATAAACGCTGTACCTAAATCAGGAACAAGTGAGACTGCTTTCAGATATAAAAAACAAACCCTTGTTTCTATATTGTAGGAACAGGGGTTTATTACTGCCAAGAGAGTTTCTATTGAGTATTAAAAATGGAATTTTACCAACGCACTAGGAGAGTTTTGATTTACGCCATCAACACCGTATTTATTTTTCCAATAGCTATACTCCATACCGACTTCTAAACGGTTATCAATACCGAGCACTTCTTGTAAGTTGTATTTAATTTGCGGATTAATATGAATATTATCTTCAATGTCATCATTATTAAATGAATAATCGATAAAGCCATCTATAACAAAATTATTGCGTTCCCAACCATAGGTTAAGGTAATTTGCTGATCATCGTCAGTATTATCATTGAAAGCATGATATAGAGTAGCCGACGCAAACTTCATTCCTGGAATAGGTACATTGAGATCTGCGCCAATACCAACCAGATAATTATCTTGGTCAAAGCCAGTACTGTTCGAACCAAATTCATACGTAGCGGCTAAATTAACCTGCTTGATAAAACTGTCGTTGAAAGTGGCTATTTTGAATGTAGGAGACAGCTCACCATAAGTTTCTCTAAATCTATTGTTTTCAATGTCATCGGCACCTTGGTTTCGATCGACAAAGAAGAACACGCCGCCCCAGTCGTGCGCAGAAGCATGCTCTAATGTAATGGTCGTCAGCTCTCCGTCTTCTACAAGTTCATAGTCATCACCGTAAAGTACGGAGACACTCGTATCAGTAAAAAAGGTCTTAGCATGGATGCTAGACATACTACCTAAAGCAGCGATAGCAACAGCTGCCATCGACAAAGGTTTGAGTAAAGCTAGCTTTTGGCTAGATGATTTGGTATGACAGGATAAGCTCGTTAATAAATCAAAACGCAAAATATGACCCCTTTATGTACAATTGATTGTTGATTGCCCCAAAACTGCATCGTTACTATTTGCTAGTAAACAAACTATTAATCCAATCCTCGTTAGACAACGGTCGGTTGATAGCGCTTAAATGCTTACTACTAAAGAGCATTCAATAACCGTGCCATAAATGCCCTAGAAGGCTATCATCTACAGAGTCTTCTGGTTTTTAGTCTTATTAGCCATTAATAAGGGTAGAAATAAGCAAAATAGTCCTTAACTGTTCTCACATGAGAGAGCCAATTTCCGTACATTTAAATATATGTGACAAACAATGCTTTTCGAAGTATCAGATGCGTCATAAAAGCACCAAAATGGATATCCATGTGCCCCAAATTGGGTCGTCTGACGGACTTTAATCAATTGATAGCCTATGATTTAACAACTCAATGAACATAAAAAAGCCAGCTAATAGACATTAGCTGGCTTTAAGTTTGTACATGTCGGATGCGACTATTTTATATTCAATTAACTGCATTCATCTTCTAACTTAATAGACACATGCCAATCCGTGATATCAATCTCATGACAGTTATTACCCTCGCCATTGATACGATCAATAACTAAGAAATCACTGTCACGGCCAAGCGCGAGTAGAGGGTGATGCCAGACATTAGCATCGTACTGTACGCCTTGATTAGATTTTGCATAAAACACGGCTAGATCATTAGCTGACTGCGGCGGCACGCCAGCTTTGGCGACGACGACAATATAGTCTTGGCTTTCCATAGATACAAACGCCTGTGTTCCAAGCGGATGATATTCCATGACCGAGAGCGCAATAGGGTTCTCACGTTTCTTGGCTCGAAAGATACTCATACCAACTGAGCCACCGTCTAGTTTACTTTCGGCAAGTGCATGATGACGAACCGCATAGCCATTATTGATCTCATAAGTATTGTCAGCCGTTTGCTCATTATCACTATAGCGCTCGATAACTGAGCCGTAAGGGGCAAAGTTTGCCTTAGTCAAAGGCTTGGCCGTTAGAGTGACACTCATTATTTTGCCTCTTTGCTATCAATATCAGTACCAGTGTCAGTATTAGCCTCAGCAATTTTGCCGTATACGCGAACACGGCTAATGCCACCATCTGGGAAGATATTGACCCGAATATGCGTGATAGGCTGGTCTATCTGAAGCTTGTCTTTACCAAAGTGATGAACGTCGTCAGCATTGGTTTTTTGTGGTTCAAGTAAGGTTTCCCAAAACATACTCTGAGTCACTAAAGTTTGCTCTGGTGTATTTGGTGAGTAGACGGCTTGGATCGAGACTTTATAAGGGTAATTGCCTTTAAAGTGGGCAGTATCTATCTCGATAGCGTCAACGATACCTGCTTGACCTAGCGCGATGATGCACCAGTCATTGCCTGGCTCACGGCGACGACGGGTCTCCCAGCCATCACCCATGTTAGGCGCTTTAGTTGGTAGCAGTAAATTACTAGCCGCACCAAAATGTGCGTCGTTACTAGCAATCGCACGACCACCGTTTAACGCGCCTGCCAAGTCAAGTGTCTCGCTTTGTATGTTTAGGCTGGCATCAAGTTGGATATCACCATAGACACGTAGTCGGGCAACGCCGCCATCTGGATAAATGTTCAAACGAATATGGGTCACGGTTTGCCCATTATCAATCTCGATAAGCTCATGGTTGTGACCTTGAAGCGGGGTCATACCTACTAGCGCCTGCCAGTTTTTACCATCCCAGTCTTCTTTGCTTAGACTGGCAAGCTCAGTGTCATCTTGCTGCAGCAGCTCGGGCGCGTACAAGGCATCGACACTGGCCGAAGATGGGAAGTTACCTGTAAAGTGACTGGTATCAATGTCTAAACCAGCTATTTTGGTTGGGCGAGCAAGCTGGATAACTAAATAGTCATAACCCAAATGGCGCTTGCGACGAGTTTCCCAGCCGTCCATCCACTTACCGTTGTCATCGAACTTACCAACCACAAAGATAGGCGCATCAGGATTTAGAATACGGCTTTTATCCGCAAAGAAATCATCGGTTGCAAATAGGGATTTTGCGCCCAAGCGACTGTCGGCGACGTTTGATTTTTTGGTAAATGCTGGCAGGGTATCAGGTAGATTGTTTGCGGAGATAATTTGTCCAACTTCTGAAGTATTTTGACTCACAATGATTCCTTTTTTAATAATAGTGTGTGTTAATAATGTGGGTGCTATCTTATTTATTCATCTATGATAATTCGTACTCGCTTAGCTAGGTAGAACGAGTACTAGGACGATAGCCTAATAAGCTTACATCCAGTTAGCCGTGTTGTCCGGCGTGGCAGGTTGATTTTCGTACCAGTGCTTGGCGATGTCATCACGGCGGCATATCCATACATCAGGTTTACTGGTGATATATTGCAAAAACTGTTTCAACGCTCTGATGCGTCCTGCACGCCCAATAATGCGGCAATGCAAGCCAATGGTCAGCATTTTAGGAGTGTGTACACCTTCTTCGTATAAGGTATCAAAGCTGTCTTTGAGATATTGATAAAATGGCTCAGCATGGGTGAACCCCGGGCTAGAAGAAAAACGCATGTCATTGGTCTCTAGGCTATAAGGGATGACCAAATGTGGTTTACGCGTGATCATATTGCCATCTTGGACCTTTACATTGAGCCAATACGGTAACTCATCACCGTACGAGTCAGAGTCATAGATATAGCCGCCTTGCTCGGCAACCAATTCACGAGTATTTGGACTATCACGTCCTGTATACCAGCCGAGAGGTTGACCACCGAGCATACGTTTAAATATTTGGGTGGCACAGCGAATGTGTTCGCGCTCAGTCTCACGGTACATATCCTGATAAGTGATCCAGCGTAGACCATGACTGGCAATCTCATGACCGTCTTCTAATACACGCTCGATAATATGCGGTGTTTTTTCAGCAGCGGCGGCACAGGTAAACGTGGTGATAGGAATACCATAATCTTTAAAGACATCTAGCACACGCCATACACCGACACGGCTACCGTATTCGAATGCAGATTCAATAGACTGGTGACGGTTGTTAAATTCTGGTGTGCCTAAAATATCAGACAAAAAACGCTCTGATTGTCCATCGCCATGGATGACGCTATTTTCTGCACCTTCTTCGATGTTTAATACAAATTGTACGGCGATTTTTGCGCCGCCTGGCCAGTTCGCTTTTGGTGGATTGCCAGCGTAGCCTTTTAGGTCGCGGGGATACGTACTGATATCAAAGTCACTGGTAATTTTTTTACTCATTATCTATATTCCTATATCTCTTAGAGCCTTAGATATTTATTAAAATATTGCTCGTAAAGGACAGTTATTTTTTATCACAAATTAAAGTGATGATGCATAGGCTACGAGCTGTTGGCGCTCGGCATCCGTCAACTGAGTAATATTACCAAGCGGCATGTAGCCAGTCTGTACCGCAGTGACGATTTTCGCTTTATGAATTTTTAAGTCTTCTGGTGTCTGCAAAATGATTCCTGCTGGGGGTGCGGCGAAGCCTTGCTGTGTTGGCTGCACCGCATGACAGGTGCTACAGCGCGTATGCACGACATTCATCATAGCGTCATCTGCTGACGCGCTCACGGGTACGGCTTCAGCAGTAGCTGCATCATTACTAATATTGTTATTAGCACTGTTATTAGCACTGTTATTAGCGCTAGTAACGGTATCAGTGCTTGAGTCAGTAGTCGTGCTTGTAGCTGTGGGGGTGCTATCAGTTGTCGTAGGTGCTACTGAGGCAGTAGCAGGCATTGCAAGTGCTGGCTCAATTGGTTCAGGTCGCATCCAGATAATCAACAATACGGTTAATACGGCTGGAATGACCAAGTAGCGTGGTTTTTTATGACCTAAGTGCTTTTGGTTAAAGTAATGACGGGCAGTCGCGGTAATGATACCGACGAAGACCAATACCAACCAACCTTTCTCATGAGCATACATCATTGGGTAA
Source organism: uncultured Psychrobacter sp. (assembly GCA_913061175.1). Taxonomy (GTDB): domain Bacteria; phylum Pseudomonadota; class Gammaproteobacteria; order Pseudomonadales; family Moraxellaceae; genus Psychrobacter. The sequence continues at coordinate 1,330 of CAJXUF010000059.1, read as the reverse complement.
TGGTTGCTGATCATGGTAAAAATCAGCGGTAGGGTAAAATAGTTATTCATCAGTGAGCGATTTTTGGCTTGTAATGCCAATTCAGCCACTTCTTTACCCGGTTTTTCACCGCGCCGCACACAGTCAACGAGTGCGCGCTGAGCCGGCATAATACCAAAGAATACGTTACCTACCATCACTGTGCCCAAGATAGCACCGATATGTATAAATGAGGCGCGATCACTAAACAGCTGATAAGAACCCCAGCTCGCGATGACCAGTAAGATAAAAATCAGCGTACTAAAGATAAACGCATTTTTACCCAAATGACTGCGTACGATAACTTCATAAATGAAGTAACTGCCAAACAAGAAAAGCAAGCTGGTGGCAATGGCACCGATACTGGTAAAAGGTACTTTACTTGGGTCGATCAAGTAGGCAGTTGCATTGGCATAATAGACGATAGACATCATCGCCGCACCCGTCAGCCAAGTGGTATAAGCTTCCCACTTAAACCAATGTAGCGTCTTTGGCATCTCCTCTGGTTCGAGTTTGTATTTGGCAATCTCATAAAACCCGCCGCCATGGACGGCCCAAAGATCACCCGAAATGCCTTTGTCTGTCTTCCACTGTGGCGGTTTGCGTAGGCTTAGATCTAGCCACACAAAATAAAACGATGCACCAATCCATGCTACCCCAGCGATAACATGAAACCAGCGGAAAAATAAACTCAACCATTCGAGAAGATAGGCGCCCATGTAATAAATGTCCTTTAATATGACAGTGTCTTATAAAATGTCTTGGTAATTTCTTTTGATAGTATTTCTTGAAAACTAAAAACAAAGCAGAGAGCTAAACAACGCCAAAGCTATGATCCGCGATAGGTGCTATAACCGTGCGCACTAAGCAGGAGCGGCACGTGATAATGACTGGCATCGTTTACTACAAAGTCGATAACCACTTGCGGGTAAAATGCTGTCAGCTGCTGAGCATCAAAATAGGACTGAGTATCGAACGTTACGGTATAGCGGCCAATATTTAGCTGATGCTCTGTGCTATCGATGGCTGTATCAAACTGCCAAGCGTCTGGTGTGACACGGCCATCACTATTGGTTGTACCATGCGCTAGTAATGTGGCGACACCATTGTCTTGTACGCGGTGTAAGGTAACAGCGACATCAGAGGCAGGTTTGCCAAGATGAGTGTCTAAGATATGTGATGATAGGGTGGCAGACATAATGCTTCCTTTGTATTCGTGAAAAATATAAATAGGGTGAAAATGTTAGTCTAACTCTGCGACTACTACCTGTCTCTTATACACATCTCCGAGCCCACGAGACGGACTCCTATC
>CAJXUF010000058.1 GCA_913061175.1 uncultured Psychrobacter sp. | reverse complement strand
ACGGCATACGAGATAGGAGTCCGTCTCGTGGGCTCGAGATGTGTATAAGAGACAGTGACGCAATGGCGAAGAAATATAAAAGCAATCTTGCCACCTCTTCTGACTATGAAGACAGCAAAGCCTTTAAAAATAGGTCCATTGCGAATCAACGCACATGGCTTACGTTTCAGCGTAATACCTGTAAAAGTGAAGAATGTCTGATACGTGAGTATAAAGAGTATATCGAAGAGCAAACCAATTACGGTGTGGCTTGGAATTTTTCAGATGAGTTAAGTCCTTCTGATTTACCGAGTAAAAGTGCCTTTGGTAAGTTTTCTCAAACCTCTCAAATCTCACTATACAATTCAGATACTCAGCGCTGGGAAGATACGGGAGAGGCAAAAAACACGGTATCGATTCATAGTGTCGCTAATAAACCTTATCTTTCTATTATCGATGGCGTTTTGATTTTTACCAATGCTCATACCTGCGATTTGGGAGAGAGTAAAGCCATATGGTCAGAAAATCACTGGGTCGTCAACGATGATCAGCCAGATAAAAACGTTGAGCTGCGTTTATATCCAGCAACTTATAAAGGCCAGACTCAATTATTATTAAGAGATATGGATGATCACTATAGAAGACTGCATTGTGGTATGCGAGGGTATTTTGACGGTATTGTATTAGAGCGTGAGGTCGATTAGTGTTTCGAACTTTCAAAGCAATGATAGGTTATATCTTATCTCCATTAAAATTGAAACCTTGAACTAAATTTATATTCCAACCAAAAAAAAACGGCAGGAAATAATATTCCTGCCGCCTTATAGTTGCTCATAATTACTTTCTATTTAACTCTTAAATAGCTGCTGCAACTTCAGCACCATCACGAATCGCACGTTTGGCATCTAGTTCAGCCGCCAGCTTAGCACCACCGATTAGATGGTATTGCGCGTCTGGTGCATCACCCACATTTGGCATCAGCTCAACGACTGACTCTTGACCGGCACAGACAACGACACTATCGACACGTAATAGCTGGCTTTGACCTTGACTGTTAGTGACCCAAATACCTTCATTAGTGATTTTATCATATTGCACGCCAGCGACTTGGATCACGCCGTGAGACTTGATATGCGCACGATGTACCCAGCCTGAGGTTTTGTTCAGACCACTACCCAGACGGCCTTTGCTACGCTGCATGAGATAAACTTGGCGAATCGGCTTAATCGCTGCTGGTCTGACCAGACCACCATCACTTTGATAGTCGGTATTGTTGGTCACGCCCCACTCTTCGCGCCATTCGCTGATAGACTGTGGTTCAGGACGATAGCTTGGATCTTTTAGTCCCTCAGGGCCGATCTCATCCAGTGACTTACCATGATTGGCTGTCAGATACTCACTTACATCAAAGCCGATACCACCAGCACCGATGACCGCGACTGTGTTACCCACTGCTTTTTCGCCAGACAGTAGCTCAGCATAGCTCATGACTTGTGGCAGCTCAGCCCCTTCGAGCTTACCTTCTAGACTTCTCGGTACGACACCCGTTGCCACGATGACATGATGGAACTTAGCTTTTTCAAGCATATCCTTATCAACTTTGGTGTTCAGTTTAATCTTAACACCCAGATGCTCAAGCTCATTGATATAGTAGCGAATAGTCTCAAAGAACTCTTCTTTACCAGGGATAACTTTGGCGTAGTTAAACTGTCCGCCAAGCACGTCTTTAGCTTCAAACAGAGTTACGTCATGACCACGTAAGGCCGCCACATGAGCGGCTGACATACCAGCGACACCGCCACCGATGACGGCGACTTTTTTCGGTTTTTTGGTTTTCTTATAGACCAGTTCAGTCTCATAACAAGCTTGCGGATTGACCAAACAAGTCGAGCGTTTGTTTTCGAACGTGTGGTCAAGACAGGCTTGGTTACAGGCGATACAAGTGTTAATGCGATCTGTCTGACCATTTTTGGCTTTATTGACCCAGTGTGCATCAGCCAAGAATGGACGTGCCATCTGAATCATATCTGCTTGACCAGTCGCAACGATTTCTTCAGCCGTTTCTGGCATATTGATACGGTTGGCTGCCATCATCGGGATACTAATATGCTTTTTGATTTCAGCAGTGAAATCAACAAAAGCGGCACGTGGCACGCTAGTCACGATAGTCGGAACACGCGCTTCATGCCAACCGATACCAGTGTTCATGATGGTCACGCCCGCTTCTTCTAGCGCCTTAGCCACAGTGATGACTTCATCCATGACGTTACCGTCTTTGACCAAATCAATCACTGATAAGCGGAATAGAATAATAAAGTCTTCGCCAGCCGCCTCTCGAACGGCTTTGACCACGTCGACAGCAAACTTCATACGACCATGAATATCACCACCGTAGATGTCTTTACGCTTATTCACATGACTTGATAAAAACTGGTTAAGCAAATAACCTTCAGAGCCCATGATTTCGACGCCATCATAGCCTGCTTGCTTGGCAAGTTTGGCTGAGCGAGCATAGTCTTTTACCGTCTGCTCGATATTTTTGATGCTCATCTTACGCGGTTTAAATGGTGAGATTGGTGACTTAATCGGGCTAGAGGATACGGCAAAAGGATGATAGCCATAGCGACCACTGTGCAATATCTGCATGATGATTTTGCTGTCGTGCTTGTGCACAGCACGGGTGACGCGCTGGTGATTAATCACGTCAGCTTTGGTATTCATCGTTCCGCCAGCAGGCAACAACCAACCTTCGCGGTTAGGCGAGATACCGCCAGTGATCATCATTGCCACGCCGCCCTTGGCACGTTCTGCAAAATACGCCGCCAGCTTGCCGTAATTATAAAAACGGTCTTCAAGACCAGTATGCATTGAGCCCATAACCATACGGTTTTTTAGCGTAGTAAAGCCCAAATCTAGCGGCTCAAATAAATGCGGATAGTGTTCATTGGTGCTAGCGGTTTGGATCGTATTGGCACTATGGCTGGCAGACATATCATTTTCCTTATGAATAGTTTATGAGGCTAATTCTTAAAAACGGCTTTTTAGAATTAGTGGGCCTAAGGGGTTTAGCATCTTCGATATCGTAACACACCGCGATTATTGTCAGCTATGCAGACAAGCGACTGATGAGTGAGCACTATATTAATTGCTATAACGAGCGGGACGGTGTATCAGGCTGTACTGTGGCATACGGTTAAGCAAACACCACAAAACCCAGCCAACTTTTGAGGTAGATTATATACCGTTAGCTTAATATCATTGAGAGATTAGACTAAGATATAAATCGATAAATATCGACTTATATTTATAATTTCTATGCTAGATTACTGTACTAAATAATATACTGACGTTAATGTACTGACGCATTATAGAAATACGATAAAGGACTATCATCATGACAGATTTCCATACAGGTCTTGGCAAAAATGCCGCCAACCATCAACCACTTACTCCTATTGACTTTATCATTCGCAGCGCGCAAGTTTATCCTAATAAGACTGCCATCATTTATGACGATCTAGAACACAACAATCTCACTCAGACATGGCAACAGACTTATAATCGCTGTCGTCAACTGGCTGATGGCCTGCGCAAATTAGGTATCGATAAAAATGATACGGTCGCTGTTATGTTGCCAAACACGCCAGCAATGGTCGAATGCGCCTTTGGTGTGCCGATGTCAGGCGGTGTCCTCTGTACTTTGAACACCCGACTCGATATCAATGCACTTACCTTTTGTTTGCAGCATTCCGAAGCGAAGGTTTTAATTTTAGATAGCGAATTTGCTGAGCATGCTGAGATTATCGATGAGACTTTTCCAGACTTAATCGTCATTCACTCAACGGACAAGGCTGTCGATGTCGAACACTTTGGGCTCATGAGTTATGAAGCATTGATTGCTAGTTCAGACAGTTTGGATAACTGGGAGATGCCGAAAGATGAGTGGGACGCTATTGCGCTAAATTATACCTCCGGCACGACAGGCAAGCCCAAAGGCGTGGTCTATCACCATCGCGGCGCAACTCTCAATGCAATCTCTAATATTTTAGATTGGGACATGCCCAAACACCCGATGTATCTATGGACGCTACCGCTGTTTCACTGCAACGGTTGGTGCTTTCCGTGGACCATCGCTGAACGTGCTGGGGTCAATGTATGCTTGCGAAAAATTGATGCTGATTTGATATTGCAGCTGATTGCCAAGCATCAAGTTCGCCATTACTGCTCTGCACCAGTCGTGCACAATATGATTGCTGGCGGCAAACCAGAATATAAAGAGGCTATCACGCATACGGTCAAAGGCTGGGTCGCTGGTGCCCCGCCGTCCGAAACCATGCTGGCTGCGATGGAAGCAATGGGCTTTCATATCTCGCATGTCTACGGTCTCACTGAAGTATATGGTCCAGTGACGGTCTGCGCTGAGCAGGAAGAATGGAATGAGCTTGATGTGGCCACACGCGCCCAGAAGAAATCACGTCAAGGCATGACTTCTCACTTGATGGCAGGGTTTGAGGTATTTAGGCAAGGTACGACTGAACCAGTCGCTGCTGACGGAGAAGAGATGGGCGAGTTGGCGCTACGTGGCAATATGGTGATGAAAGGCTATCTAAAAAGCCGCAAGGCTACCGAAGAGGCATTCGCTGATGGCTGGTTCCGCACGGGTGATTTGGGTGTTAAGTACCCTGATGGCTATATCAAAATCATGGACAGACTAAAAGATATCATCATTTCAGGCGGTGAGAACATCTCTAGTATCGAGGTAGAAAACGTCTTGTATAAACTACCTGCGATTGAAAGCTGTGCTGTCGTCGCCGCACCACATGATAAATGGGGCGAAGTACCCGTTGCCTTTATCGAGATTCACGCCGGTAGCACCTTGCAACGTGATACGGTGATGGAACATTGTAGTCAGCACCTAGCAGGCTTTAAAGTGCCAAAATATATTGTTTTTGCAGAAATACCTAAGACCAGTACCGGTAAAGTGCAAAAGTTTGAGCTACGCCAAGCGGCAAAATCATTGGCACGCGAAACGCCAAAAGTAACCGCCAGTGCTAAATAAAACGGCAATGTATTAAGTCATATCGTCAATTAACATTTATCAAAAAGGTCAGCGATATATAGCTGACCTTTTTTGAGCGCTCGTCTATAGTCAAAGAAGTTTAAAACGGATACAAGGCAGCCGACTGCAGATTGTACAAATAGTACGTCTAGGGAGGGTAACGCCGTAGCCGCTTAGTAGTTCTCTGACTATATTTGTGGAAAATTAACGATATCAGCCAAGCTTAGGCTCAAACCATTGATAAACCAACATTCCTATAATCATGGCAGGAATAAAGACATAGGCTTGCCATTGACCAGTACCAAGCAATACAATTCCTGGTCCTGGGCAGATACCAACTAGCCCCCAGCCGATACCGAACAACATTGCACCGATGAGCAATTTTTTATTAATGACAGTTTTGCTCGGCATATCAATCGGTGTGCCAATCCAGCTCGTCTGCTGACGCTTCGCCAATCGCACGCCGAAGAAAGCAACGATCAGGCCACCGCCCATCACCAGTGCAAGGGAGATATCCCATGCACCAAAGATATCCAAAAACCCTTGTACCTTTACAGGATCGGTCATACCTGACACCAGTAGTCCAAGTCCAAACAGTAGTCCTGCCAGCAATCCGATTATATTTTTTAGCATCGTCGTATCTCGCTATTATTATCTTTTATTAACCATCATATGTCGTTCGCGCATGAACCTGGCCATCAGTCTTCATCTGACAATATGCCATGAGTTCGCTATAGCAGGCCTAGTACGTGACGACCGATATAAACGGTCACAATCCCAAACAGCATAAAGGTAACGGTCGCTGCCAATGACCGTGGAGACAGACGCGCATTACCACAGATACCATGCCCACTCGTGCATCCTGAACCTAAACGCGTGCCAAAACCGACCAGTAACCCTGCACCAATCAATAATGGCACGGAAGTACTGATAGCTACCTCAGGTAGCGGTCTTGCCAACTGATATAGCAGCGGTGAGATGACCAAACCCAGTATAAATAGCACCTGCCACATCTCTACACGCTTAGGTTTTAGTAGGCTTGAAAAAATGCCACTGATACCTGCTATACGGCCAATACCTAGCAGTAAGATAACCGTCGCTACGCCTAGCATTAGACCACCAATTAAGGAGATCGGCGTAAATGCTTGCCAGTCTATTTGTATGCTCATAACGGACTACCTAATTAAGTTTATTAAATACGTGTTTGAGTTTTAATTTATAAAAATACATTATATTATAAAATATAATAAAAAGGTAAAAAATACTGAACCTAGCATAATGCTAATAGTTCAGTATTTTTTATAACTGTTAGGACTGTACCGCAAAGGCTTCAAAAAAGGCAGTGAAAAAGACTTAATAAGCTATCCTATTAATATCTTTATCAGCCCTCTTAATTGGTATCTTTACTGGCCTAGCACTTTATCAAGTGCCGTTTCAAAACGCGCTACTGTGCCATCGATATCAGTCAATTTGTCCAAGCCAAATAGACCCAAACGGAAAGTTTTGAAATTATCAGGTTCGCCTACTTTTAATGGTACGCCAGCAGCGATTTGCACCCCGATTTCAGCGAACGCATTACCTTTATGCATGTCATCACGATCGGTATAAGAAACGACAACGCCAGGTGCTTTAAAACCTTCAGCAGCGACGCTCTCAACGCCCTTGGCTTCTAGTACTTCGCGGATACGTTTGCCAAGTGTCCACTGCGCGTCACACAATTTATCAAAACCGATTGCTTTGGCTTCATTCACGGCATCACGGAACTGACGTAAGCTGTCTGTCGGCATAGTCGCATGGTACGCATGACCACCATTTTCGTAAGCACGCATGATGTTTAGCCATTGCTTTAGGTCGATACTAAAGCTATCAGATTCAGTGCTGTCCACTTTTTTGACAGCAGCATCGCTTAGCATGACCAAGCCAGCGCCCGGCGTACTGCTCCAGCCTTTTTGCGGTGCGCTAATCAGTACATCGATACCCAATGATTTCATATCTAGCCATACACAGCCTGAGGCGATGCAATCAATGACTAATAATCCGCCAACGCTATGCACAGCTTCGCTCAACGCTTTGATATAGTCATCTGACAAGATAATACCCGATGAGGTTTCGACATGCGGGGCAAATACCACTGCTGGCTTTTCTTCTTTGATTTTGGCTACGGCAACGTCGATATCGACTGGGGCAAACGGTTTTGGCGACTCACTATCATCGGCACGATTGGCCGTAAGGACTGTAGATGATTTGGCGATTTTGCCTTTTTCTAGGATTTGCGTCCAACGATAGCTGAACCAGCCATTACGAATGATTAGACAGTCTTCATCATTTGCCAACTGGCGAGCGACTGCTTCCATACCATAAGTACCAGAACCAGGAACGATTACCACTGCGTCAGCGTTATACACAGATTTTAGGTCACTAGATAGGTCGTTCATTACTTGCTGAAAGGCTTTTGACATATGGTTCAGCGCACGATCGGTGTAAACCACTGAATACTCTAATAAGCCGTTTGGATCGATATCTTGACGTAATGCAGGCATTGAACACTCCTAGTGTATGGTTAGATAATATGCGACATGGATTAGATAGCACTATAATCAAGTACTATTATTTGATGGTGAGGTCTTGCGCTGTCTAGAGATGCATTATTTTTAAACAAATAAAAAACAACGAACACTGATGAGGTCTACTAAAGTGAAGCTAATATATTTATAGTCATATTACGAGTAAACACCAGCACATATCTTGACCTAAGCCATCCATGAGAGCTTGATATTAGCACTGATACTGAAGGTTGACAACGATACGCTCAGACAACGATATGACTTGCGCTATCGAGTATTTATTGGTAGGTATTGATTGATAAATTTTGATTTATAAAGCCATGACAAAAACATCAATGCCCTCGATGAGCATCTTGTAGTCCTGATACTACGAAGTCTAGCAACTCGCTATCACCTTCGCGTGCGGCTTTGCGCATCAGTTTCGATGGTGCATGGGTCAATGTTTGAGTCAAACGTCGTGACAGCTCAGTGATGATGTCTTCTGGACTGACATCGTCTTGTTGCAGCTTAGCAATAGATTCATGCAGCAGCTTATCGACTTGACCTTGAGTACACGCGCGGTACTGCTGAATGTCTTTGCCGACTTGGCGAACTTGAAAGCGGCGATCTATTTCAACCACCAATTGACTCACTAACAATTCAGCATCCACTGCTGCTTGGCGACGCTGCTCGATATTACCTGCAATCACATGCTGCAAATCATCGACAGAATACAGATAAACATCATCAATACGGCTAATGGTCGAATCGATATCGCGTGGTACGGCCAAATCTATCATAAGCATTGGCTGATAACGGCGACGCTTTAGCGCTTGTATGGTCATTGTCTTATCAATCAACAAATCCATACTACCACTACAACTGCTAACGATATCGGCTTCCGCCAATACTTGCGGTAACTCTTGCAAGGGTCTAACGTCTACACGGCGATTAGGGCCACGTAGCTCAGCCGCCAAGGCTTCGGCACGTTCGGGGTTACGGTTACAGATAATGACTCGTCCGACCCCTAGGCCTGCGATATGGGTGGCCACCAAGCGATTCATCTCGCCTGCCGCAACGACCAAAAGCGTACGACTGGGTAAATCATCAAATATCTGTGTGACCAATTTAGCTGCGGCAAAGCTAAGCGATACGGCCTGCGCGCCAACCTGCGTCTCGTTACGCACTCGTTTGGCGGCAGCGAATACTTGATCGATGATCCAACCGAGCTGATTGCTGAGTACTTTTTGGTCTTGAGCCAGATGCACAGAGTTTTTAATTTGACCGAGAATCTGCGGCTCACCCAATATCATAGAGTCGAGACCAGCCGCCACTCTTAACCAATGAGTCAATGCATGAGTATCACGATGTACATAGAGATAAGGATCAATATCAACGAGTGGTAGTTGCTTGAAGTCAGCCAACCACGTTTTGATTTTGGTAATGTGCGCACTAATCGCAGCAGACGAGATATTCATGCTACTACTAAAAGCATTATTAGACGATGAATGGCCAGCAGCTTTGACATCCTGTATATCGGATGATTGTGAGTCAGATATTTGGCTATTAGCGGGCTGCGACGTTGAAGTGTGCGGCACTAGCGCATAGATTTCGGTGCGGTTACAAGTAGAGACGATCACGCTACCATCAGTAAAGGCTTCTATTTGTTTGAGTGCGACATTTACATCGTCACCCACAAGCGCCAAGCGCTCTCGCAGAGCGACTGGTGCAGTTTTGTGATTGACCCCAATGACCACTAATCTCATTATCGATAGACCATAAACATGACGCTCAGTTGCCCCTTACGCTATCTTATTATTTTTAAAAGACAGTTTTTGACGACAGCGCTAAAAATGAAGACCCTAAAAACCGCCTATTATATCATTATTGCAGGCTTTAATTAACACTCACCCATCTATGATAACCATATCTCTGTATCTGGTCGCAAATGTAACAAATCAACTACTCATACGATTTATAAAATCAATAGCTGGGTTTTAACTTATGGTCAATAATATAATGTTAAATCATTCGCTTACTCTATCTTAACTTGTTATATTTCTATAATATTCAGTTCGACAGACCTATCTATATTTAATCATCTTCAGTATCATTCTTTGGCAACGTACTCGCTACTAGTAGCACATTCATACAGCCAGATCTGCCAATATCTGAGTAACACGGATGCTATTGTTTATCTCATCGGTCTACTCTTATAATGCTTGTCATGGGTACATATTGCCAATATCTAACTTAAAATGATTAAAACAAACTTGCCTTATCTGTGTAGGTAAACCATGGGCGAATACGGCTATCTATGATTTTTTTTGGGTCATTACTTCGGTCACCACATCCCTATAGCGAATACTCTAGCTTCCGTGCTTTATTGCATGTCGCTATTGAGCGCCTGTGTCAACGGTATAAGTTAGCGTTGTCTCTAGCCGTGTGCCTGTGTTTGGCAGCCCCTGTTCATGCTAGCCATCCCGATGTATTGCTAGAAGCAAAAATTCCTAAAGTATCCGTTGCTACCGATAATAAAGCAGCTAACAACAAGGTAACTGCCAATAAGCCAAATGATAATAGTGATCCGATTGATACACCTTATAATGAAGACACGCTCACCATAGAAAACGTAAAAAACATTAATGGCTTAGCGCCAGCCAGTTTATGGCAGCCTGAGCTTAGTGAACCAAGCTTGTACGCTCTACTGGATGCCGAGTTTGCTGCCGATCGCGATGACAAACGACGCGCGGTCTCTATTTATAAGCAACAGTCTTTTAAAGAAGATGCGACAGCCGTGTTTGAGAGAGCGCTTAGCCTGTCTTTGCGTAACGAAAGGGTTGAAGACTCATTACAGTTTGCCAAGACATGGCAAGACCAAAACCCTGACCACGTACCTGCTTGGTTTTATGTCGCGCATTTGGCTTTACGTGCCCACGACTATATATTAGCGGGTGAAACGTTAAACCGCATCTTGCGCTATGACCCACGCGCAGACTTAAGCGAAATCCTCATAGGCATTTACCCAAATAATGACGACGACAAACGTGAGCTGCTTGCCGCGTTGCAGCCATTAGATAGCGAGCAAAATGCCTCATTGTCAGTATTAAAAGCAGGTTTACTCTATCAGTTTAACGAACCTGAAGTGGCTATCGTTCATATCAATCGAGCGCTAGAACGTCAGCCAGACTACGTGCCTTTTATTACCTTAAAAGCGGATATATTACGCAAAATTGTGACCGCAGAAACCGTCATCAATTATGTCAGTCAAGCTCGTCTACGTAACCCTGATAGCAAAAGCTTATATCTATATGAGATTCGCTATCTATTAGATTTAAAGCAAAGCGAACAAGCGTGGAAGTTACTACTTGAAGCGCATAGCCGCTTCAATGATGATTCTGAGATTACTCTGCTCGCAGCCTTAGTGAGCTTGGATATTGAAGAGTACGCTAGTGCCGATGAGCTACTCAATATGCTTGCTAAGAGTCCAGCTTATCTTGATCAAGCCTATTATTATCTGGGTATCAGTGCTGAGCGTCAGCAGTTGTTCGATCAAGCCAAATACTATCTCAATGGCGTCATGCAAGAGGATTTGGTATTAGAAGCGCGTAGAAAGGTAGTGGCGTTTGAATTACTCGATAACGATGTCGATGGGGCAATCGCGACTTTAGAGAAGCTGCGCAAAGACTTCACAGTATTCGCGCCTGACACTTTTGTCATGCAAGCCGATATCTTGTGGCAACAAAACGAATCGGATGAAGCACTACGCTTACTAACCCGTGCCGCTCGTAAATATCCTGATAATGAGATGCTACTCTTTGCACGGGCTCAGCTGTTAGATGATAAAGAAGACTATGTCGTTAAGCGTACTTTGCTGAATCACTTGCAGGCATTAGATCCTAGTAACTTATCCTATCAGTTAAGCTATGCACAGTTGCTACTGGCAAATGAGCGCAGCTCAGAGCAAGGTCTGGCGCTAGCGACAGCGATTATTCAGATTCGCTATGATGACCCACGTTATGATAACGACCTACATCTGCAAGCCTTAAATGTCTTGGCGGGCAATGCATTGGCCAAAGAGAACTATCAGCAGGTCATCGACTATCTACAGACACCTTATGATGTGCTGCCAACTCTGCGCTCAGGCACGCTGTTATTGCGCGCCTACCAAGGCTTAGGTAACAATGACAAAGTCGAGGCACTACTCGCAGATTTGCAGCAGCGCTTCTCATTTGGACAGCACAATATTAATGACCGTATACAGCTGTATTAATAGTGCTGATTTTGGATATGCTATTTGGGCTTTGCGATTACAGAGACATGATAGTTGATAAGGTTTTTATAAATAACGAAGCATTTATAAATTACAAGGTCGTTATAAGAAGCTAACAGCCGTGCATAACCGAGCAACAAATAACGCTTAAGCTAATATCTTTGTTCATCTTTCCATTTTGAGAAACTATTATGTCAGCATCAATCACTTCTTTTAAACCAAATAAATTGGCTTTGTTCACTGCTGTAACTGCAGCGATGATCATTACCTCTGGCTGTCAGTCATTAAAAACAGCTAACGCGACTAACCAACCAACGACCACTGTACAAGGTCAAAACGCTGATCAACCCAAAAAGCTAGAGAGCTTCAATATCACCGGTAAAATTGGGGTAACGACACCTGCGAATGATTCGACAGGTACTCAAGGTGGTAGTGCGTTTTATGCATGGGGTCAGCAAAACGACCGATTTGCCATTGAGTTGATTGGCGCACTCGGTATTGGTAAAACCAACATTGAATATAATGGTCAAACCGCTACTCTAGTCAGCGAAAAGACAGGTACATTGACTGCTGATGACCCCGAAACCTTGCTAAAGAAAGCCACTGGTTGGCAAGCACCAATTTCACAAATGCCTTATTGGATTTCTGGTCGCCCAGCACCTTCAGATAGTGCACCACAACTGGATGATCAGAGCCGCTTAGTTAGCTCAGTCAATGGTGAGTGGACAGCCAGCTTTACCTATAAAGGTACCGATAAGTTACCTAGTAAAATTAGTGCAGTACAGCCACAAGGCAACAAAGTTGTAATGACGATCAATCATTAATCCATCTTTCATTAACAACAGAAAGCCTGCTAAAAACCATCATTGCTAATTAAGATAGCTATTTATAACTGCACCTTATGATAAAAAAATATGACTGAAAATATAGCTTCATCATTTGCTTCTAAGATTACCCGTTTATCACCTGCAAAACTCAATCTGTTTTTGCACATCACTGGTAAACGAGCCGATGGCTATCATAATTTGCAAACGGTATTTCGCCTGCTTGACTGGGGCGATTACTTGCATTTCTCGGTTAGCAATAATACCGTGTTCTCTGCTATAGATAGTGAATTAAGTGCTAATCAACTCTGTCATCAGCTGCTGATATTAGATGGTGCAGAGGCTATCGCTACTAGTATAGAAGACAATTTAATCTTCAAAGCAGCGCGCGCACTGCTAGCATTTGCCATACAGTCAAACACTTTACCTGAGCAGTTAGCAAAAGTGCATATCACTTTAGATAAGCATTTGCCAATGGGCGCAGGGTTGGGTGGTGGCTCATCTAATGCAGCAACGACTATGCTAGTGCTCAATGAGATTTGGCAGCTTAATTTTACCTGTGATGAGCTTATAAAGATTGGCGCGACTGTGGGTGCTGATGTACCTATATTCATCTTTGGGCAAGACGCTATTGCGATGGGTATTGGTGAAGAACTATCTACGATTGAGCTGCCTGACCAGCAATATTTAGTACTGACGCCTAACGCTCATGTCAATACTGCTACCCTATTCGCCAACCCCAAACTACAGCGAGATATCGCACCGCTATCAATACAGACGATTCAAAGTCAGTCTAATTATTACGTTCAAGATTTACTTACGCCTTATCATAATGTCTTTGCCCCAGTGGTCACAAGCCTCGCGCCTGCTGTTGCAGATGCCTTGAATTATTTGCAGGGGTTAGAAGCGCAAACACTGAGCACAGCACGAATGACTGGCTCTGGTAGCGTAGTGTTTTTGCCGTTGGATGCGAGCGTGGCCACTAATGAAAAGCTTGTAGCGAAGTGGATTGCAGATGCGCCTTGTACGGCATATATCGTTGGAAACTTAAAATAGCATATACAACCTTTAGATTTCTTATCATCTAAATAATGACAACGGTAGGATTGCCGATTTTAATTTGCTAAAATAGCGCCAGTAGTAACCTATGATGAATAAATACCAGAAAAAGCCGCAAATGACTTGCAAAATCTGAAAATTTACTTATAATAGGTCGCCACAATAGGGGTATAGCCAAGTTGGTAAGGCATCAGGTTTTGATCCTGACATCCGTTGGTTCGAGTCCAGCTACCCCTGCCATTTTTTACTGTAATAGTATACTTCAACACCTTCACCACTCTTTTCTTAATTTGAGCAGTTTGACACTGCTTAGCGGTCGCTGCTTGAGTCAATCAATAGGACTTCTGTCATGCCTTATTTGGCGATTTTTACGGGTAATGCCCACCCTGAACTTGCGAAAACCGTAGCCGACCACCTACATATTCCTCTTGGTAAAGCTGATATTACCCGTTTTTCTGATGGCGAAATTGCTGTGGAAATCAAAGAACACGTGCGCGGTAAAGATGTGTTTATCATGCAGCCAACTTGTGCGCCCACCAATGATAATTTGATGGAAATCATGATGATGGCCGATGCTTTGCGCCGCTCCAGCGCAGGTCGTATCACCGCCGTCATGCCCTACTTTGGTTATGCGCGTCAAGATCGTCGTCCCCGTTCTGCCCGCGTGCCTATCTCAGCTAAAGTCGTCGCCGATATGCTGAACATCGTCAGCATAGATCGCGTCATGACCGTTGATTTGCATTCGGACCAGATTCAGGGTTTCTTTGATATTCCAGTTGATAACATTTACGGTACGCCTGTACTGTTAAATGATCTCAAAAAACAAGATTACGACAATATCATGGTGGTTTCACCTGATGTGGGCGGCGTGGTTCGTGCGCGCGCGATGGCGAAACAATTAGGTGATGCAGATTTGGCGATTATCGATAAGCGCCGAGCCCGTGCCAATGAGTCGCAAGTGATGCACATCATCGGTGATGTCCGTGACCGTGATTGCGTCATCGTCGATGATATGGTCGATACCGCAGGTACGTTGTGTAAGGCAGCAGAAGCGCTTAAAGAGAATGGTGCCCGCCGCGTGCTTGCCTACATCACTCACCCTGTCTTATCAGGCAAAGCGCTTAAAAACATTAGCGAATCTGCACTTGATGAGATCGTCGTCACCGACACCATTCCGTTGTCAGACGCGGCTAAGGCGTGTACCAAAATACGTCAAGTCTCAATTGCTCCAATGCTCGCTGAGAGCTTGCGCCGCATTAATAACGAAGAATCCATTAGCGCGATGTTTGATGCTTAATGTTTTTATACAGTAACTCATATCAAATGAGATACCGTTGATTAAAAAACAGCGTTAAGACTATTAGCGTTAAGATTATTATTGGTCTTAACGCTGTTTTTGTATGTGCAAGCGGTAAAAAGCATAAGCCTTTATTATTGCGACAAAACCACGTATAATGCGCGCCTGTATTCCTCATCTGTCTCTTATACACAT
>CAJXUF010000057.1 GCA_913061175.1 uncultured Psychrobacter sp. | reverse complement strand
AGATAGGAGTCCGTCTCGTGGGCTCGGAGATGTGTATAAGAGACAGGTATAAGCACTAGCGTTATGATAGACATTGGTTGGTACTAGCCATGCTAGATCTGCAACATCTAGCACGTCGTTTTTAACATCGCCGCCACTCTCTAACGTCTTACCCGCATCAGTCGCACCATTTAACGCAGTATCTAATTGCAGATTTGCAAATTCGCTTGGGATATTTGCTGCTGCGTTCGTTAAATCATTAGAAGCCATCGTCGCTTGGCTGTCTTTCCAGCTATCGACGATTAAACTGCTTAAATGTTCGGTTTGCTCTGCTTCACAGATAATAACGGCATGCTTAGGCAAACTGATCAGACGTTGATGTAAATCCATCAAGCTCGTAGCCAGTTGATCCCACTGCGCATCATCTGTACTAGCATGTGCCAAGAAATCCTTAAGCGCGTTCAATGCTGGTAGACCGCTGCGCACATACTCTAGCTGCGCTTGGCGACTCATACCACGACTAGCCGTTTGCATCGCATAAGAATGCCCTGAGCCCGCTAGGTTTGACTGCCAACCCGCTTGACGCTGCTGCAAGATTTCTTTGATACGGTCATGCTCAGAGAAGATACTGTGTTCCATCACTTCCTTGAGCAAATCAATCGCTTCAGGCTTACGATTTAGCGCACGCGTTGCCACCACAAAGTAGCTGCTAATTGCTTGGCTATCATCGACGTTGGTACGTTGGCTAATACGAGCGGTCACACCAGAAGAATGCGCTGCTTGCTTAGCTTGCATCTCATGAGCACTAAGCGAGTCAGTACCTAGCTCAGACAATAGACTTAAATAAATAGGCAACAATGGATGATTGATTACATCATTGACTGGTAGCTCATCTGCGCTCGCATTACCGATGGCCTCAGTGAGTGGGACAATCACTTGATAGTAATAAATACCATTAGTGCCCGCTTCATACTCAAATAGCGTGCTGTCTTGCCCGCTCAAACGTACCTGCTTTTGCGTGCCTTCTTTAAAGCTGATATCCGTTGGTACGTCTTCTAGACCTACTTTTGGTAATAAGCTTAAATCATCTGGCGCAGCTTGACGTGCAGCCAAATCTAAGGCTTGTTGCTTCAAAATAGCCTTGTCATCAGCAGTCAAATCCATCGCGATAGTATCCAAACGAGTCTGCTCAGCTGCTGCCAAACGGGCTGTTTTTTCGCTATCAGGGGTCATCGTTACGCGTACGCGATGCTGATTGTCCAATAGATGCGTTTTAATCAAGTTCGGTAGCCACTGCGGATCGACGACTTGCTCACGCAGCCACTGTAGATGCTCATCCACTTCCCAAACGTCGATAGGATTGCCATCATGAATGGCAGTACTAAAGCCTTCTAGCATGAGGTTTAGACCATAAGGAATGCTATCGCCGCCGATGTGACGCTGATCAATTTCAATCTGATGCAGAATGGTTTCGATTGTCTCGTCGTCGACTGGTGAATTGGCCACTTCGGTCAGCAAGTCAATAATGCCTTGCTCGACTGCTTCGGCATGTTCAGGGTTAGAGCCGCGCAGTCCCGTATAAAAGACCATCTCATAATGACTGTCATCAAGACCCAATAGCGGACTTGGCGCTTTACCTAGTGGATGACTGTCAAGATAAGCACGCAATGGCGAACCTGCATGCTCAATCAATACGCCTTCTAATAGACGCAATGCTAAGCGCTGCTTAGGATCGGTAATTGATGGTAGTAACCAAGCAACCACATGATGCGTCTGATCTGGCCCTGCCTCGTCAGCAGTATAAGTGTCAACCGCACTGATTGGTGCAGACAAGCGCTGCTCTGGACGCGATACATGCTTCTTGCCTGCTTCAAACTGAATCAAGGCATCTTCGTGTATCTTCGCTTGCGTCTCAGCAACAGGAATATTACCGAAACTCATGATGACACTGTTTGACGGATGATAATGACTCTGGTGAAACTCGGTCAGCTCAGTGTGCGTCAAGTCAGGGATATCGGCAGGATCGCCACCTGAATTATAGTGATAGGTCGTCGTTGGGAACAGATGATGAGCAACCGTATGATATAGCTGATCAATCTCGCCACTCATCGCGCCTTTCATTTCATTAAAGACGATACCTTTAAACTGTGGTTTGTCATTTTCGTCAAGCTCCACACGGATGCCTTCTTGGGCAAAATCGAGCGGATGGATATTGGGGAAAAACGACGCGTCTAGATAGACAGCGAGCAAGTTAAAATAGTCGTTTTTGTTTTGCGTCGCGTATGGATAGGCCGTCCAATCAGCGGCGGTCATCGCATTCATAAATGTGTTTAATGAGCGTTTAATCATTGAGAAGAATGGATCACGTACTGGGAACTTGTTCGAACCACACAATGCCACGTGCTCTAAGATATGCGCCTCGCCTTTTGAATCCATTGGCTGGGTGCGAAAACCGACCAAAAACGCATTTTCATCACTTGGGTGTGCCAAATGATAATGCATCGCTCCTGTTTTTACATGCTGACTGATCAGCACATCCATCGATAGCGCCTCAATATGGCGATGCTCAATCAGCTCAAATGCTGGATGCAAGGTTAAATCAGCAGTAAATGGCGTGTCCGTCATAGTTATCCTTATCGCTTATCATGCGTATAGTGCCCTGACTGTCAGGGAAAATAGAGTAATAAATTGGCTAAAAAAGAGTTGGCTTAGGGCTATTAGTGGGGCTGCGACATGGATAAGTCAAGGCAGCAGTCACGCAATAATCCACCACATGATCTACGTTCCTATCAACTTTAGCTATTAAAGCCTTATAGTTACAAATCCATCAATATCCACAATTTTATTATGGATTTATCGCTTAACAAAGGTGATTTGCACTGCTACTATAAAGTTAATGATTAACTAGGAGTACCTTATGAGCTACCAACACGTTTTACTGGTCACTGACTTGCTGTCTGATGCGGACAAAGTGGCGCTAAAAACCAAACGTATTCTCGCAGGCTCTCCTGAAGCCAGACTGTCTGTCTTGCATATAGTCAAAGATGACATGGTGCGCTTCGGTTATGAGCTCGTGCCTGCCTCTAGCCTCTCGGGTGATGTGGATAGTGAAAAATGGCAAGAAGCACGGGCTAAGCTGGCACAATTTTTGGCACGTAATGAGCTGGAAGCAATCAACTCTGAGGTCACCGCTGCCATCTCTAATAGCAAAGGTATCATTAACTATTGCCGTGAAAAAGACGTCGATTTACTTATCATTGGACGCCATGAGCGCCATGGTATCGCTGCTTGGTTGGTTGGAGCCACTGCCGATAGTATCTTGCCAAATGTCCCTTGCGACAGCTTAGTGGTGAAACTTGATCAGCCTGTCTTGGAATAATTGGCATCGCTCCCATCCGCTGTTAAAGACGACAAGCTTTACTTAACAGCGCCCTAGAGTAGTGCTATAGTAAATACTATCTGACATGAGGAAGACGCTATGAGTTACGAACATATTTTACTGGTCACCGACTTACTCTCTGATGCAGATATAGTCGCCCAAAAGGCCAAGCGCATCGTCGAAAACCGTCCAGGCTCTAAGCTATCTGTTTTGCATATTGTCAAAGACACCATGGTTGGCTTCGGCTATGAGCTGGTGCCTGCCTCTAGCCTATACGATGAGATTGATGATGAACGCTGCCAAGAAGCACGTGCAAAGCTGGCGCAATTCCTTGAACGCAATCAGCTAAATGCAGCAACGTCGGAAGTCACGACTGCCATCTCTAGCAGTGAGGGTATCGTCAGCTACTGTCATAAACACGATGTCGATCTATTGGTCATCGGTCGTCATAAGCGTACTGGTATCGCTGCATGGATCAGTGGCGCGACAGCAGATAATATCTTGCCCAATGTACCTTGCGATAGCTTTGTGGTGCGACTGGACAAACCTGTGTCAGCATAACTATATGCTTTGACTGTCTTATATTCTCTAGAGCTCGTCTCAAAAAAAAGCGCAGCGTAACTTTTAACGCTGCGCTTTTTTATGGCTAATAGATTTTAGGTTCATCCAGACTCATCGTTTAACCTTGTTGAATAATATCAATAAAGGTTTGCCAAATAGGACTTTGGTGTCGAGCTTTGTGCCAGACTAGCCACCATGTCCTTGATAGATCAATTCCCGCCACGTTCACTTGTACCAGTTCACCTGTTGCTAATTCTGTCTCAATCACATGCTGCGATAGGCAGCCAAGACCAATATCTGCACTCACCATGTGCTTGATGGCCTCGGATTGATGTATGGCCTTTACCACTTCTGCATTGGGTAGGTACTTTAGTAATTGCTCATCGATAATCTGCCGTGTGCCTGACCCTGCCTCACGTACTAGTAACGGCAACTGCGCTAGCTGATTAATACTCAGCTGATAGCAGTCCTCATCTTCGCTATAGGTAGCCACATTCTTTAGCCACTTGCTATCATGCTTGGCAAATATCACTAGCGTATCGGTACGCCATTCACGCTGCTCAATAACTTTCATATCTACCGGACGCGGCATTCCTTCTACCAGTGCGATGTCGATATTTAGTTGCTCAACCTCGCTCACTACCTCTTGAGTATTGGCAATATACATATCGACATTGGCATCGGGTAGCGTCTCATATAGCTTGCCAAGCAATGACGGCAGCACGTAGTTGCCGATAGTGGTACTAGCACCGATATGAATCTGTCCTGCTTGATACTGATGATAATGCTCAAGCGTGAGCGACTGACCCAAGATAGCCTGTGCCTGTATATAAATGGGATGAGCATTGGGGTGTTGATTGAGCCGACGGCCGACGCGCTCAAATAGCGGCATCTGTAGTCTAGACTCTAACTCTGTCAGTGCGCTGCTAACTGCTGATTGTGATAAATGTAGCTCCTCACTGGCGCGACTGGTGCTGCCTGTCTGATAAATACTGACAAAAACAGCAAGCTGCTTAAGCGTAATCTTTGGCATTGTCTGCACAGATTTTTTCATAATATTAATAATGCCCTATGTTGCTTTATGTCAGTTTTTAGCCTGTCTTATTCACTATGCGTATCTTTCTTCGCTACTCATGTGCGGTATATCTATTTCTATAATAGACACTAACCTAAAAAATCGATAGTTTATATCTTATTAATCTGTTTTTATTATAAATGTGGCGGGCATATACTGTCTATTCATAAGCTTATCTTAATATAAGTAATAGGATGCCGCGTCATGCACACACTCGTCCAATCAGTCAGCAACTCCGTTCACAACTATACCCCCAATCAACGTCACTTAGCGGGATTGGTAGTCGTTCTGATTGGTAGTTTGTTTTGCTTATGGTTGGACAGCAGTTTAGATGTATGGTCAAACGGGCGTATCGTTGGACTATCCTCTTTAACACTAGCGATTTTGCTAGGCATGATCTTGGGCAATACCATCTATCCCAAATTCACTGAACGTTTAAACGGCGGCGTTTGCTTTGCAAAGGGTCAGATACTGCGACTTGCGATTATGTTTTATGGGTTTAAACTGACCATGACGCAAGTTGCGAGCGTCGGTATGCCAGCGATTATGACGGATGCACTGGTACTGACGTCAACCTTTCTATTGACCTATTGGCTGGGTACGAGATGGTTAAAAGTCGATAAAGAAACGGTTATCTTGATTGGTTCAGGGGCAAGTATTTGCGGTGCTGCGGCCGTCATTGCTGCAGAGCCAGTGGTCAACGCGCAAGCTCACAAGGTCACTATCGCCGTGGCAACTGTGGTGGTGTTTGGCACTATCGCGATGCTACTATATCCTTTTCTCTATCATCTCGGTTGGTTACAACCTTGGCTCAGCGCCCAGCAGTACGGCATGTACACTGGCTCAACCGTTCATGAAGTAGCGCAAGTCGTGGTCGCGGGCAATGCAATCAATACCGAGATTGGCGATACCGCTGTCGTGACCAAGATGATACGCGTCATGATGCTTGCGCCTTTCCTGCTTGTATTATCGTTTGCTCTAACCAAAGAGCGCACCGTAGATAATACCGCTATAGAAGATAAAAGCAGTGAAAACGAGATAACGTCATTTATGACCCGCGTCAAACAAGTCAAAGTGCCATGGTTCGCGTTTATATTCATCGGCATTGTGTTGATACATACATGGGTGCCGATGTCTGAGAGTGTCGTACGCAGTATGGTGATGCTGGATGATGTGCTACTGACGATGGCCATGTTTGCGCTAGGTCTGACCACGCATCTAAGTGCGATCAAGCAAGCTGGCGTTAGACCGCTTATTTTGGGTGCCATTATGTTTGGTTGGTTAATACTGGGCGGTGGTCTGATTAATATCGGCATTAGCTTTATGTAGTAATCCGAATTTTGATTTTTAGCTTCTTACTTCACTGCATAATATAAAAAGCCTCCAACTATCTATAGTCGGAGGCCTTTTTGCATTGGTCGCGGTCTAATATGATTAATTAAAACCTTTCAAATAAGACTTCTACTCGCTTAAGACTTCTACTCGCTTAAGTACTCATATCTTAAATATTAAATAGCAGACGAAAAAAAACGAACCCGAAGGTTCGCTTTTCTACATCTATTCATCTATCTGTCTATAAAGACAAATTAGATAGCAACGATGTTATGTGCTTGTGGGCCTTTTTGGCCTTGAGTTACAGTGAACTCAACTTCTTGGCCTTCAGCCAAAGTTTTGAAACCTGAACCAGTGATTTCGCTGTAATGAGCAAAAACGTCTGCGCCAGTTTCTGGAGCGATAAAACCAAAGCCTTTAGCTTCGTTGAACCACTTAACTGTACCTTTTTGAACGTCTGACATAGTATAATCCTACTTTTAAATTTATTAATGGTCTAGTGACCGGTAACGCTTGCAAATAGCTACTGAACGATAAATATTAAAACGAAGGATTATAACTAATACTACGAGGTAATGATTTGGTGCAGAACTGCTCTTAAGCTTGGGCGTATTATAAGGGGTACATCCTAGTATCGCAAGTCTTATCTCATGTTTCGTGTAACCAGAGCCGTTTATTGACTGATTTTGGCGTAAATTGCAACGGATTTAGGCATTTGGTAAACGGAACAAATATATCGCTACCCCACTACAGACAGCGGCTACCGCCCATGCCATCCACATCATATCGGCAGGCAAACGATAAAATAACATAATTGTCGATGCTGTAATCATAACCGTCGCTAAACACTTGGCATAAAGCGGAACGGCATGATTCTCTTCCCAATCACGGACAAATTTGCCAAAATATTTATGATTAATCAGCCAAAAGTGAAAACGTCGAGAACTACGTGCCCAGCAACCTGCTGCTAGCAAGATAAAAGGCGCGGTGGGCATCACTGGCAACAATATACCGATAATACCTAAGATAAAAAACAGCCAACCAAGCGTCACAAAGGTCCAACGCAGCATTGGGCTGTTGGATTGATCGGTCTTAGGTCGGTAATAGAACGCTTTTTTATTATCGGTCATATAAGTTGTCGGTCGTATAGATTGTCAGTTATGCCAAACGTTGATTGTCTAGAATAGCGCCTATTAGATAAGCAGCGGCATAGAAGGCTAATCATGCAATATCGCCCGTCTGCGCACAAGACTATTTATATAAGGTTTTTGCTATTGATAGGTATGTTTGGTTAGTAATTGGGTAAGTACCAATGATAAATGCTGCACTTTTTTATTAATCCGTCGCTAGAAATAACTATCAGTAGCCGTGATAAATAACAGCTATCATAAAGAGCGACTATCGAACATCAGTCATCATCTGCCATCGTCATTCCCGATATGCTTGCATCCCATCTTGTAAGTCGTCTATGATGACGCAGTAGCTATCGATAGTAGCCATTAGCAGTACGGATTCATTAGCAGTACTGATCGAAAATAATATAATACCAATCAATCTTGTCGGGGTGCTTTGATTTAACGCTGTAGACACAGCCCACATCATCGCTGAGACACACCCGTGAACCTGAAGCAGTTAGCACTGACGTAGGAAACAAGCGTGACATACCCTCAGAGGTCTATAAATAAGAGCAGTCTATAGACGATGTACTGGTGATAACCATCTTAAACGCTGAGCATCTGACAGTTAGCATCGAGACCTGACCTTTCTTATTTGGCCTTTCTTGTTTTACCTTAATAGTATCAGTCTGATTGTTTTCCATACCTAAAAAGGAAACAACCATGCAACCGACCACCAAACTTACTCTGACCCTCGAATGGTTTTTAAACCCTGATCATCTGCCTTTTATCGCGGGTGTGACCACGAGCGCATATGAGCAGGCAGGGCTTGATATCACCATTATCGAGCCAGATGACCACTATGATGGCTTTGCCGAATTACAAAACCAAAGTATCGACCTGCATGTGAATGAGCCTATCCATCTGTTTGAACATTACGCGCCTAATCTACGTGCGCTAGGCTGCTTTTTTGAGACCGATGGCGGCATATTGATGCAACGCGCTAGCATGGATAAATTAAAAAACAATCAACCGATTCGCATCTGTACCCCTGCTGCTGAAGAAAAAACCAATCGTATTGGCTTTGAGATATTGACGCGCTATGCCAAAAAAAACGGCTTTAGTATCAGCCGTGATAATGTGACTTTTGTGCAAAAAGACTTTTATCATATAAAAAACCTGCAAGAAGACCCAAGCCTAGATGGTGCATGGCTATGCTTTTATAACTTTGAAGGCGTTGAAGCGACTCATGAAGAGTTGGACTTTGAATTTATCGATCAACACCTGTCACCTTATCCGAACTTTTCGGCTTTAGAGATTCTGACGACAGATGAGATCTATAGCGCGAAAAAGGACGCGATAGAGACCTTTATCCAAGTGACCAACCAGATGACAGAACTGTGCAAAAACGAGCCAGAGACTGCTCATCGTATGTATTATGACTATAGTAAAACCGAGGCCGATGCGTTGATGGATGCGATCATTGATAATACGCTGGGCAGATTGATCACACCGATCAAGCCTGATGCAAATAAGTGGGAAGAACTGCGTGATATGCTAGCCGAGATCGATATCGTGACCTTGACTGATGAGCAGTATCAATCGCTGTGGGCGCTATAGAGATTTTAGAAATTAAGATATTTCGAGCCATAAAAAACCGCCATAGTATTTGCTGTGGCGGTTTTTTATGGTTAATAGACTGACAAGGTTATTACTGCACGATACCAAGCTGCTTGGCTTCTTTTAGCCACATTGGAAACTCTTCTAGCATGTTTTCATACAAAGCTTCTTCGCTAATGTCATCCAAGTCATCAAGTTCAAAAAAGTCACAATTATCAATCACGCGCCCTGTCATATCGTCTAGTTTTTTTAGGATGCCATAACCACGACCACCCAAGCCCACGAACTGCCAAAATATCGGTAGTTTCGCGGCTTCCGTCATGACTTTCGTGATACCGCGATTGTCATTCACCCCGCCATCACTGATAAATAGCACGTAGATAGGCACATCTAAGCCGTCTTTTTGGTAAAACTCCGTCACGGCTTTCATGACCTCTGCTTCATTGTTGATGCGCGGGCCAAGTGCCCATTTGCGCCAGCCGCCATGAGCGTTGTTAATGAAACCGTCATAATTGCTCAGTCCAATCTCGCCCAAATACTGCGGATCTCGGGCAAACGCCCAGCAGTCTAACGCTTGGTCATCATCGAAGTTCACTGCCAATGGCAATATGCGGTTGACCACCTCTTGCACGCGCCCTTTTTTGTACTGTCTGTTCATTGAGCCTGAGGCATCTAACACCAGTGCTACCTTTGCGGTCAATTGCTGCAATTGGCGTTTCTCAAGCGATATGGTGGCTTTTTTGGCCAGATTGACCAGTTTTGGTGCTTTGTCCAGCATGACCTTCTCTAACGACGGTTTTGCTTGCACTGGCGTTACGGTCGGCTCGAGTACTTGTGGGCTGCTCTCTTCTACGTCACCACCGAAATGCTGCACGATGGCGGCAAGTCTACCATTAAAGCCTTGCGCGACGTTAGATACTCGCCAAACGCCACTTTTACGATAAAGCTGCATCAGCATACTGGCTTGCTGCTGGGCAAAATCTGCTGCTTGATACGCTGCCTGCGCCTTTTGCGATTGCTGCCAAATACCAATCTCTAACGATTGAATTTGATTGAGCGGGGTGTCGGCTGATAATACAAAAAACAAGCTGTCTATATTAGCAGCCAGTTTGGATAAATTCACTTCAAACTCGGCTTGGATGCCTTTACTCGCCGTTGGCTGTGACTCGTAATGGGTGAGCTTGATTTGCCCACATGGTGAGGTTGGCTGATTATAAAACACCATATAATCATCGTTGATCAGTTTGCCCGCTGCGTCTAAGGCAAAGCAGCTGATGTCCATGTCTATTGGGCTTTGGCGAGTGAATTTGAGCGTGATGGGTGCGGTATCGTCGATAGCAAGGTTGCTTAAAGGCGAGCGTTGTCCAACGGTGAGATGGTTCATGGTGTTCCTTACGTTAGCGTATTATTCCTTTAGAGATAATAGACTAATTACTGACATTAAAAAACCGCTACAGTATTTCCTGTAGCGGTTTTTTAATTTGGGTAAAGTTATAAAGCATGTTGTATGTTGATCGGAACTTACGACAATCAAATCTAAATAAAGAAGTTTTTTTTGTAGAACTTTAACTCTTGAATACTTTGGATAATATCAGATTTGGCGCGGTGCTCAACTTCATCTTTGATATATTCAAAATCGTACCATTTATAAACAACCTCTTTCATACTAGAAACATCAAGATTTCTATGAGTGAAATAATTTTCTAATCTAGGCATGTAATTTTTAAGAAAACTCCTATCAAAATGCACTGAACTTCCGCACATTGGAGAAGATTTAAAGTCAACCCATAAGTTTAGAAACTCTAAAAGCTTACTTTCTACTTCTTCTCTCCCTAAATTAGATATTAAAACTTCTTGAATCAAACCATTATTCTTGTGAGTACTTTTACACCAATCATCCATTTTCATAATAACTTCGTAACTATTATGTATAACAAAACTGTCTGAAACAGACATAATATCAAGATCTTTACTAGTTATTACGCAACAAACTTCTAAAATTTCATCATTATTAGGCTCAAGTCCAGTAGTCTCGATATCAATCCACACCAAATTTGTATTCTCTCTAGGCATGCCCCATTTCCCGTACGAACTCAAATTCATCTCTATCTAATAAAGAACGATTGAAATCAGGCTTGACCTTGCCCTTTAAACGACACATAAGCCTATAATGAATAGGTGCACTTTCATTAACACTTTCAACTGTAAATACCATTGACTCGGTATTATCATTTAATAAGTGAGAAATATCTGCCGATAAATACCCAGGGCAATAGCCCAATCTTAGCTCTGAACCTTCTTCTGTAGGGCTTAATACTAACGTAGCATAACTATCATAGTCATTTTCTGGTTCATGCTGAAGAAGTAACTCAGTTCCAACAGAGAGGTCATTTACATATTCTTTCGCTTCTTGTGATCTATGGCTTAGACCATGAACAAAAAAACAGCAGTCAAACTCACCTACCTCATTAACTTCCAAACGGGAGAAAGTTTGTAAATTATCTGTAATTTTAATGCCATTACTTCGCTCTAACAAATCCATTTCGGTGGCATGGTCATTTAACCTCAACCAAGAAATAAACCTTGGATATTCAGGTCTTCTCTTAGAAAGCACTCTATTTTGAAATAGCGGAAACAACTGAAAAGATGTATATGTCCTATCCAAATCATCCATCCCCTGAAACGGAGTAAATCCATCGTTCTTAGCTTCTTTACTACCATTTGTATAGCGAAAGTTATAATTCTCGCCATCATAATCTAAATTACCGACAACGTGCCATAATCTAGATTCTTGACTCTGCCAAGAAATAAAAACATTATTTTTCTGAATATTCATAAATCACCCTATACGGATAGTATGCGACATCGGTTTTCTTTGATCATCGCAATTGTAAACTCTTTAGAAATTGGAGAAATTATTTCATCATCAATAGAGTTGATAATGTTCTCAATAACTGTTGGAGTTAAACTTGACCTTAAAACTTCGTTCCAATACCCTCGGATATTATTAGAGGAACATTCGTGGCTAGTTGCTTCAATATATGCTCCTATAGTTGTCATTGGACGCCGGTCATTTGTATTTTGATATAGTGCAGAACGAGCTTTAGCAGTAAAAGCTGGTATCCTTCTATTTTTATCTTTAGATTCTAACCTTTCTTTTTTTTCTTCATCACTAATATTTGCTCCTAAGCTGGAAGCATGATCATAAGAAGGGCATATAAATAGCTCATCCTTACTATCACGATTGCCTTGGAGTACTGCCCAGTTCTCATGATGTCTGTCCTGATTGCTAATCAGAACGTCAAGTAGCAAGTAACCACAATACATGTCACAAGCTGATAAGGAGAAATTGTCATTTAATTGGTGTTCGGGAAGAACTTTGACATGCTTTAAGCTCTCAAGTACAAAGTTAACTGTATGCTCTTTAACTTTTTGGAAGCTTCTGTCTGTAGGTTGTAAAGGATCTGGATAATTTTTTTTTAAGGCATTTGTTACATATGTGAATAAGAACTGGTTTCCAATAACCATCTCAAAATTTTCAGGTAATACATTTTTAGCAAAAACGCCTAATTTCTTTACCTTATTTACTCCATCATCATGAGTCATAAATGCCAGCTCATACTTAGCATGAGGAACCATAAGTTCATCGCATATTTTGTCAGCAACAACCTCAGACCAATGTTCACCCGTATTGCCACGCGAAAACTTAAATAGACATTTGACATTGTATACAGGATGTTGGAACCAAAACTTTTCTTTAGTACCTAGTTGTTCAATATTATCTGTTGTAATATTTAAAGCATCTAAATCTATTATATTTTCGCAATTTATCATATCTTAGAATCACCAATTATAACACAGTATGATTAAACGTATTTATGTCAACACATTGAGAGTCCATTTATAGATATGTTTTAACACTTTACTAATAATAATAACTTAATTTCAGAAAGGAAAGATATTAAAAGTTATATGCGACACTCAGTGACGCATATAACTAGAAATTAAAGCTTAGTTACCAGTTAACCTACAACGCCTTCAGCTGCTCCATCTGCGCCGTCATCGCGGTTAACTGCCCTTCTAACTCAGCCAATTTCGCCTTTTCAGCATCAACCACTTCCGCAGGTGCTTTACTGACAAAGCCTTCATTGCCTAGCTTACGCGCGATACCATCGGCTTGCTTTTGTAGCTTTTCGTGCGCTTTGCCCAGACGTGCCAGCTCAGCCGTTGGATCGATGAGCCCTTTCATCGGTACGAGTACACGTAGCTGACCGACCATACTTGATGACGATAGTGGCACTTCATCGCCTTCTTTGACGATCTCTAAGCTCTCGACTTTGGCAAGCGCTTTGAACTGGTTTTTGATACGTGATAGACGCGCTTCTTCATCTTGCGAGACGTTTTGTAGTAGCACTGGCAGACGTACCGCATTACCCAGTTTCATCTCACCACGGATGTTACGGACGCTCGCGATGAGCTCTTGTAGCCATGCCATATCCGCTTCAGTCTGCTCACTGATTTGGCTGGCATCGGTCTGTGGATAGTCAGCGACCACGATGCTGTCGGTGTTTTTGCGACCTAGTAGCGGCGCGATGGTCTGCCAGATTTGTTCAGTCAGATACGGCATGATTGGATGGGTGAAGCGTAGCGCCGTCTCTAGTACGTGCAGTAGTACATAGCGGATTTGCGCTTTGCGCTCGTCAGATACCGAGTCATCATTTAGGCTGGCTTTGGCAAGCTCAACATACCAGTCACAGTACTCATTCCAGATGAATTCATAAATATCTTGGCTGACCATATCAAGACGATATTGAGCGAAATGCTGATGAATGTCTTTGATGCTAGAGTTCAAACGACTCATGATCCATTTTTCTGGTAATTCCCATACGTCAGGATTCGCCGTTTGGTCGATAGGCTTGGCACTGCCTTCACCATCGACACAGTTCATCAGGACAAAGCGGCTAGCGTTCCAGATTTTATTACAGAAGTTACGATAGCCCTCGACACGCTTTAGATCAAAGTTGATATCGCGACCAGTACTGGCTAATGAGGTAAAGGTAAAGCGCAATGCGTCCGTACCATACGCTGGGATGCCTTCTGGGAACTCTTTACGCGTTTGCTTTTCGATTTTGGCCGCGTCTTTTGGATTCATCATATTGCTGGTGCGTTTTTCTACCAACGCTTCTAGCTCAATGCCATCGATGAGATCGATCGGATCTAAGACGTTGCCTTTTGATTTTGACATTTTTTGACCATTGCCATCACGTACCAGACCATGCACATAGACGGTCTTAAACGGTACTTGCGGCGTGCCATCTTCGTTTTTCACGAAATGCATGGTCATCATGATCATGCGAGCAACCCAAAAGAAGATAATGTCAAAACCAGTCACCAATACGCTGGTCGGGTGGAAAGTGTCCATCACGCGTGGATCAGCGTTGACGTCTGCCCAGTCAAGCGTACTAAACGTCCATAGACCAGAGCTGAACCACGTATCGAGCACGTCGTCGTCTTGGCGAAGTTTTACATCATCGCTTAGGTTGTACTTAGTGCGTACTTCAGCTTCGTCACGGGCGACATAGATTTCACCTGTCGCATCGTCATACCATGCAGGGATACGATGACCCCACCACAACTGACGACTGATACACCAGTCTTGTA
This sequence comes from uncultured Psychrobacter sp., assembly GCA_913061175.1. Lineage (GTDB taxonomy): Bacteria > Pseudomonadota > Gammaproteobacteria > Pseudomonadales > Moraxellaceae > Psychrobacter. Next base: position 676 of record CAJXUF010000057.1, on the reverse strand, counting down.
GATCGGTCATCCACGCCATATACATGTTTTTGTACTGTGCAGGGACGAACTCAATGCTGCCGTCTTCTACTGCGTCGATCGCAGGCTTGGCAAGCTCTTTAACTGCGACATACCATTGATCGGTTAACCACGGCTCAACGATTGTACCGCCACGCTCAGCACGCGGGGCTTTTAGTGCATAGTCTTCGATATCTTCTAACCAGCCCTGCTCGCCTGCTTGCTCTACAAGGAATTTACGCGCCGCAAAACGCTCAAGTCCTGCGTATTCGCTCGGCGTAGTCTCTAACTCTGGCTCACGCGTCTGCAAGTCAGGATAGACTTCCATCGCTGGTAAGATATTAGCGCGCTCATCAAGGATATTAATCAATGGCAAGCTATGACGGCGACCCAATTCATAATCGTTAAAATCATGCGCTGGGGTGATTTTGACACAACCTGTACCGAAGTCTTTTTCGACATAATCATCAGCGACGATAGGCACGACACGACCCGTGATTGGCAAAGTAATGGTTTTTCCGACCAAGTGTGCGTAGCGCTCATCGCTAGGATTGACTGCGACAGCGGTATCACCAAGCAATGTCTCAGGACGCGTGGTGGCGACGACCAGATAGTTTTTACCATCTTGAGTGGTTAGGTCTGTATCCTGTCTCTTATACACATCTCCGAGCCCACGAGA
>CAJXUF010000056.1 GCA_913061175.1 uncultured Psychrobacter sp. | reverse complement strand
GCCAGTTACACATTATATCTTTGAGGATTTGTGACGATACCATTATGGGCGCCAGCTAATAATAGCTTGCTCATTACTACAATTGTAAAGTGGAGATACCCCATGAAAAAACTACTTTTAGCTACAGCCGTTGCTGCTCTATCTGTTTCTGCAGCCAATGCCGCTCCTACCTTATATGGTAAAGCGTTTGTTACTGCTGATTATGTAAATGCCGAAGTTGATTACCCAAATGGTGATGCTCGTGCAGACAGAGAGTCTGACTCAGTACAGATCAACTCCAACTCTTCACGTATCGGTATCAAAGGTTCTGAAGCGATGACGGCAAATACTGACGTCATCTATCGCTTAGAGTATGGTACTCGTGTTGACGGTGATAGCGATGGTTTCTCTAACCGTGATACGTATCTTGGTGTTGTAAACAAGCAGTTCGGTGAATTCCGTGCTGGTAAAAACCAATCTACTTTAGATAAAATCAACAACGTAGTCGTTAACGATGGTTATTGGGATAACCTAGGTGGCAATAAACTTGAAGATAACGAAAACTATGGTGGTTTGAATATGGCTGATAGTAGCCGTATCAACAGCTCAGTTATTTGGATGTCTCCAAAATACAACAACCTACCATTACAACTTTCTGTTATGTATAGTGCTGACGAAAGCTTTGTAGAGGATAGTGATGATCGTAATAGTGGCTTTGGTGCTGCGCTAATGTTTGACCAAGGTACTGGCTTCACTGCTGGTGTTGCGTACGATAAAGACCAAAACATCAATGGTGATATCATCCGTGGTACAGCGACTGTTGATCTAGGTAAATACATGGCAGCTCCTGTAACATTAGGTGCTCTATATCAAGTAGCTGATTTTGACTATGAGGGTGATACCGAAAAAGAGAAAGGTCTAGTAGTTAGTGGTGCATTAGGCTTATCTAACTTTGCTCGTCCAGCAACTGTTTATGTTCAGTACAACAAAACTGACAACCTAGATGGTGTTGACAACTTTGACTCAGATCAAATCGTTGTTGGTGGTAAATACTACTATCAAGATAATATGATTGTACATGCTTATGCTGGTAATAACTCAGCTGACCTTGGCAATACTGATGCTGACGTACTAGCTATCGGTGGTGGTCTAGAGTACTTATTCTAATCTAACCATTAGAATCTAAATAAAAAACTCATCCTTCGGGGTGGGTTTTTTTGTTGTATGTATTATTTGTGACAAAAGTCTACCGCTGAGGTAGAAAACAAGAGTTTCAGACAGTTTGCATTTTTGCCCTATATTTTATGGCGTATTTTTAGTAAAATCCTTCTTTACCAATTGTTGATGAGTACTATGACCAAGTTTATATTTGTGACCGGTGGGGTAGTGTCCTCACTAGGAAAAGGTATCACCGCCGCTTCTCTTGCTGCGGTCTTAGAAGCGCGTGGCGTGACTGTCACGATGACCAAGATGGATCCGTATATCAACGTCGATCCAGGTACGATGAGCCCATTTCAGCATGGTGAGGTGTTTGTCACCGAAGATGGCGCAGAGACAGACTTAGATTTGGGTTATTACGAGCGCTTCTTGCGTCACTCAAAAATGAGTAAAAGTAATAACTTTACCAGCGGCCGTATTTATCAAAATGTTTTAAATAAAGAACGCCGTGGTGAATACCTTGGCGGTACTGTACAGGTTATTCCGCATATTACTGATGAAATCAAAAACAAAATCCTTGCCAGCGGCGAAGGGTATGACATCGCTATTATTGAAATTGGCGGTACCGTTGGTGATATCGAATCACTTCCGTTTATGGAAGCCGTACGTCAGATGCAAGTAGAGCTTGGCCGTAATAGAGCTATGCTAATGCATCTTACTTTAGTACCGTATATTGCTAGTGCTGGTGAGACCAAAACCAAGCCAACGCAGCATTCCGTAAAAGAGCTGCGCTCTATTGGCCTACAGCCTGATATCCTAATTTGCCGCTCTGACCATCATATCTCACAAGACAACCGTCGTAAGATTGCGTTATTTACCAACGTTGAAGAGCGTGCGGTCATCATGTGTGAAGATGCACAAAGTATCTATCAGATACCGCGTACATTGCACGAGCAGGATCTTGATGATCTAATCTGTGAGCGTTTCGGTCTTGATGTGCCTGAAGCTGATTTGAGTGATTGGGACAAAGTTGTTGAAGCTCAGTTGAATCCAGAAGGAACAGTGACTGTTGCGATGGTCGGCAAATATGTCGAGCTTCCAGATGCTTATAAGTCTATCAATGAAGCATTGCTACATGCTGGTATCACGCATAAAGTAGACGTGAAGATTGACTACATCGATGCTGAACGTCTAGAAGATGATGATACTTTACTTGCTCAGCTAAATGATGCTGATGCTATCTTAGTACCAGGCGGTTTCGGTGAGCGCGGTACGATGGGTAAGATAAAAGCCATCACTTATGCTCGTGAAAACAACGTTCCATATTTAGGCATTTGCCTTGGTATGCAGTTGGCTGTGATTGAGTATGCACGTAACGTACTTAATATTAACGCCAACTCTTCTGAGTTTGATCGTAAGACAGCTGAGCCTATCATTGGTCTGATCACTGAATGGTTAGATGAGCGCGGCGAGCTACAGATTCGTAGTGATGATTCAGACCTTGGTGGCACGATGCGTCTAGGCGCACAGCAAGCAGAGCTAGTTTCTGGTAGTAAGCTAAGCCAAATTTATGGTGCGAGCAATATCACTGAGCGTCATCGCCATCGCTATGAGATGAATAATCGTTATATCGAGCCACTAGAGCAAGCAGGTATGACCATCTCTGGTTATTCTGCCAAGCAGCATTTGGTAGAATCGGTAGAGATCTCTGAGCATCCGTGGTTTGTTGCTGTACAATTCCATCCTGAGTTCACTAGCTCACCGCGCGGTGGTCATCCACTGTTTAACAGCTTTGTAAAAGCGGCTAAGAACCACAACGAAGCAAAATAGCTCTCAAAATGTAATCTATATTTAAAGCGTTTATTATAAAAAAGACTGATCTTCGGATTGGTCTTTTTTTTTGCTTAATCCAAACTGTTAGTAGTTATTAACAAGTCAATCCTCATTAATAATCTCTAATTACGCTTGCAGACTTTTTTTAATCAGCCTATCGGTTACAATATGGGATAGAGATATTAATAACAAAATAAGAGGTAATGGCTTCATGGAAAACTTATTGACCGCACAATCACATATCGCGCTCCACACTCCTAACAACGATACGATTAAAATTGGTAACGACCAGCCTTTTGTATTGTTCGGCGGTATGAATGTTTTAGAATCTAAAGAATTGGCATTTGAAATCGCTGAGCAGTATGTTGATATTTGCCAGCGCTTGGGTATCGGCTATGTTTTTAAAGCGAGCTTTGATAAAGCCAATCGCTCAAGTCTGCATTCTTATCGTGGGCCCGGTTTAGAGCAAGGTATCGATTGGTTAGGTCAGATCAAAGAAAAGTTCCAAGTACCGATTATCACTGATGTGCATGAACCACATCAAGCAGCACCAGTCGCTGAAGTGGCTGATATTATTCAGCTACCTGCATTTTTGTCGCGTCAGACAGATCTAGTACATGCGATGGCAAAAACAGATGCCATTATTAATATCAAAAAGGCGCAGTTTTTGGCCCCTCACGAGATGCGTCATATCGTCAATAAGTGCTTAGAGGGCGGTAATGATAAATTGATACTTTGTGAGCGTGGTAGTGCTTTTGGATATAATAATTTAGTCGTGGATATGCTTGGTTTTGATACCATGAAGCAGATGGATATACCGGTATTCTTTGACGTGACGCATAGCTTACAACAGCCAGGTGCACGTAGTGATAGTGCTGGGGGACGTCGTGAGCAGATTACAACGCTTGCCCGTGCAGGTATGGCTACAGGATTGGCAGGGTTATTTTTAGAAGCGCATCCAAACCCAGAAACTGCAAAATGTGATGGTCCATGTGCGCTGCGTATGAGCCAACTAGAGCCGTTCTTACGTCAACTTAAGCAAATTGATGATTTGGTCAAAGGTTTTGAAGTATTGGATACTCATTGATACGGTACGTAATAAGAGGGCTATACAATGGCAATTCAGATGGCGCAAGTAAGTATCGAAAATATCGATGATGTAGAAGGCTTAGATAGCGTGATGACCGCGCTTAAGAACATCTCAGGCGTGACGGCTATTAATTTGGATCCTAAGCATAATATCGCAACGGTAAGCTATGATGATACAGATACTAGTATCCATGCCTTGACGGCGGCGATTAGTATGGTGGACTATGTGACTCAGCCATTTCCGATCGATTCACCGCAGAACCCGCACCATAACGATTTATAATTACAAATAGCTATTGCTATAAATTTGTCGATGCGCTCTTTTACGTTTTTATTAATAAGTTGCTGCCTCGTTAATAGCATCTCGTTAATAAAGCAACAACCAAACGGTCTTGTTGTCGAGGATAATAGGGCTTATGCTTATTTAATGTAGCTTTGATAGTTGGCCTTACTTTGATAACTTAAAAAATATCAAAGTAAGCATTAACAGAATCACTATTAGAGTTGCTCATTACTAATAAAAATAAGGAGCCCAATATGGCAAATCAAACACGTATTATTAAAATTGACGGTATGACTTGTGACGGATGCGTAGCAAGCGTACATACAGCAACAGCCGATATTGATGGATTAGAAACTATTACCGTTGACCTCGCTGACAACTTAGCGACGATAACCTTTGATGATAGTAAAACCAGTGCAGAGGCTATTGCTTCAGCTATTAACGATGCGGGATTTGAGGCGACAGTTGCTAACTCATAAATCTCATCTTCTATGTAAAAAACCAGCTAACATGTTATTACACGCATGATAGCTGGTTTTTTTAATGATTAACGATTATGAGCATTCAGTCTCAATACTTTGATACATTGCTACTTTGTCTAAAATACTCATACTGAATACGATATAACCCAATTGCTTTATTTAGATTTTTTGCCCACCCACTGATATTTTATCGTGGTTCCTACAAATTTATAGGCACCATGACGAGTTTTATTTATGAACGATACCACCCGTACTACCAAAGATAAGTCTTATGATGTCGAAACTGATGTTGAGTCCAACACGCCACTGACCCCGCAACGCGCGCATTTGCAATTAGCGATTGATGGCATGACTTGTCAGGCCTGCGCCTCAAGAATCGAGAAGGTGCTTAACAAAAAGCCTTCGGTGTACGAGGTAAGTGTGAACTTTGCTGGCGAGACTGCCAATGTTGATTATGATCCTACCCAGACGACGCCTGAGCAGGTCACAGAGTGGGTGAATAAAACAGGTTTTGTAGCCAATGTGCAGGCAGCTGATAGCTTATTTTCTCAAACTGATGAAGATGCCGCCACTCAATATCCATGGCGTTTGATCGGATTATGGATTTGTTTGGTGCCTTTTTTAGTTGGCATGGCAGGTATGTTGACGGGTTTTGGTATGGCGTGGATGCCGCCTATCTGGATTCAGTTTATCTTAGCGACGATTGTGCAGTTTGGCTTTGCGCTACCGTTCTACAAAAGCGCTTGGGCATCCATAAGAGGTGGTCTTGCCAATATGGATGTATTGGTGGTCATTGGTACCGTGACGATATGGGCGTATTCGACTTATCTTTGGCTCACGCATGGCGATGGTACTTTAAACAGTCTTTTGCAAAGTGGGCATCTGGGCGAACACGGTGCTGGTAACAGCCCAGCCGTATATTTTGAAGCAGGGGTGATGGTCATTGCCTTTGTGCGTACAGGTAAATATCTTGAGGAACGTACCAAAAAGCAGAGCCTAAACAGTATTGATTTATTATTGTCATTGACACCTGATGAAGTAGAGCAGCAGCAGCCAAATGGTGAATTTCATAATATTGCGTTGTCTGATGTACAAGTAAGTGACATCCTACGTGCAAAGCAAGGCAGCCGCGTCGCTACAGATGGTACCGTCATAGAAGGCAGCGGTTGGTGCGTGGAGAGTCATTTAACTGGCGAATCAGTCGCACTCAAAAAAGAGCAAGGCGATGGATTGCTGGCAGGTGCCTTGGTAGAGAATGGCAGTCTACTGTATCGTGTCAGTGCCAAGGGTAGTGATACTAAGCTTGGTGATATGGTAAAAGCGTTGAGTGATGCACAAGGCTCAAAAGCCAATCTAGCGCGTCTCGCGGATCGAGTAACGGCTATTTTTGTCCCCGTAGTGGTAACGATTGCGTTGGTTACTTTTGGGGTCACATGGTGGCTGACAGGTATGTTTGATACTGCACTAATGCACGCAGTATCGGTGTTGGTCATTGCTTGTCCTTGCGCGCTTGGTTTGGCCACGCCAGCGGCCATCATGGCTGGTATGGGCGTTGCCGCGCGTCATGGTGTTTGGTTCAAGGATGCACAAAGTCTTGAGGCAGCAGGTAATATCGATACAGTAGTACTCGATAAAACAGGTACATTGACTATTGGCAAACCTACTATCGTCGATCATGTCATGGTAGATAAATCGCTTGCTGTGGACGATGTATTGCAGATTGCCGCCAGTGTCGAGGCGCATGCCAGTCATCCATTAGCAACTGCTCTGGTAAACACGGCTAAAGACCGCCAACTACCTCCATTTAATGTGACTGACATTAGTGTGATAAAAGGCGCTGGTATACAAGCAAATATCGAAGGTCTTGGGCTGATAAAAGTTGGGACGGCAGAGTTTGCGAACTTGACGTTGCCAAGATTCATGCCAAAAGTATGGCAAATTGCCAGTACCGTTGCGATTAGTATTAATGATGAGCCATTAGGCGCGTTTGCCTTAGCTGATGACTTGAAAGCGGATACTCCGCAAGCAATCGCTGCACTACAAGATGCGGGTATCAATGTGATCTTGATGAGTGGTGATAAGCAGTCCGTCGTCGATCATGTAGCAGGGCAGTTGGGTATTGATAAGGCTTATGGCAAGATGAGCCCGCGTGACAAGGCCAGTCAAATTGCACTATTGCAGACTGCTGGTCATAAGGTAGCGATGGCAGGAGACGGTGTCAATGATGCGCCAGCGATGGCTACTGCTGATGCTAGCTTTGCGATGTTTGAGGGGACTGATGTCGCTCAGCATAGTGCCTCTGCACGTCTAATGGGTGAGTCGCTCATGCATATCGATGCGGCACAAAAAATCGCTCAAGCAACGCTACGCAATATCAAGCAAAATTTGTTTTTTGCCTTTATTTATAACTGTCTAGGTATTCCGCTTGCTGCGTTTGGGTTTTTGAATCCGATGATTGCAGCCGCTGCTATGGCGCTTAGCTCCATATCAGTACTTATGAATGCACTACGATTGACACGGTTTAAGACAGAGGTTGAGCTAGATAATACGGTATCAACCTCTCATACGGATAAAGAGCATTTAGCAAAAGGATAGCTATCATATTTGCTTCAAGTTTCTATAAATATAAAAAAAGCAGCCACCGCATATATGTATCTTTAAGATTGTTTTTATGACGGCAAGTCGGTGTAAGATAAGGGAAGTTTGGTAAAATATATGCTATGATGCCAAGCACTATAGCCGACTATTAATATGCTTTATATCCCTCTAATTGCTAGGTAACGATAGCCACAAGATAGAAAGGTATAAAGGGTTTTTAGGATTACGCGCTATATGATATTTTGCTTTATCTTTTTTGTATGCTAGCTGCCGTTATTTATCTCACAAACTTGGCATGACCAAAGGAATTAACAGACATTATGTACGCTGAAGAAACCAACAACGTCACCGCAATTAAAGACATTCGCGCTCGTGAAATTTTAGACTCGCGCGGCAACCCAACTATCGAAGCTGATGTTATTTTAGCTGACGGTACTGTCGGCCGTGCTGCTGCTCCAAGTGGCGCATCAACAGGCTCACGTGAAGCGCTTGAGCTACGTGATGGCGACAAGACCCGCTTTATGGGTAAAGGCGTCAAAAAAGCCGTTTCTAATGTCAACAGTCAAATTCGTAGCGCCTTGATTGACAAAGATGTGACTGAGCAACAGGCTATTGATGATGCTATGATTGCGCTAGATGGTACAGAAAACAAAGAAAGCTTGGGTGCTAATGCTATGCTAGCTGTGTCACTTGCGACGGCCAAAGCGGCAGCCAAGTCACAGAATCTGCCATTACATCAATACATTGCCAATCTACGTAATCAAACGTCGTTGACCATGCCTGTGCCGATGATGAACATTTTGAACGGTGGCGAGCACGCGGACAACACGGTTGATATCCAAGAGTTTATGATTGAGCCTGTGGGCTTCACAAGCTTCTCAGAAGCGCTGCGTGCTGGTACAGAAATTTTCCATAGCTTAAAGTCAGTATTGAAATCACAAGGTCTAAACACTGCCGTTGGTGATGAAGGTGGTTTTGCACCGAACCTACGTAGCAACGAAGAAGCCATTACGGTTATCATGCAGGCGATTGAGCAAGTTGGCTACAAAGCTGGTGAAGATATCCATCTTGCGCTAGATTGTGCGGCTAGTGAGTTTTACAAAAATGGTCAATACGTTTTGGCAGGCGAAGGTAATAAAGCCTTTGATAGCCAAGGGTTCTCAGACTACCTAGTTGGGCTGGCACGTCAGTATCCTATTATCTCTATCGAAGATGGTCTTGACGAGTCGGATTGGGATGGCTGGAAATATCTGACCGAGCAGATTGGCGATAAAGTTCAATTGGTTGGTGATGATTTGTTTGTAACCAATCCTGCAATCTTGCAAGAAGGTATTGATAAGCATATTGCCAATGCTATTTTGATTAAATTTAACCAAATTGGCACTTTGTCAGAAACGCTAGATGCGATTTATATGGCTAAGAAAAATGGCTATGCAACTATCATTTCACATCGTTCAGGTGAAACTGAAGACAGCACCATTGCAGATTTGGCAGTTGGTACAGCGGCAGGTCAGATCAAAACTGGCTCACTATGCCGTTCGGATCGCGTAGCGAAGTACAACCAATTGCTACGTATTGAGCAGCAAGTACGTGCAAGCTATCGTGGCCGTGAAGAGTTTATCGGTCTACGTGGCTAAGCGTCTGACTGGCCCTTTGGCGCGCAATATACGTTAAGTAATGTACGCTAAAAAGCCTAGACTCATTAGCTGAAGTCAATACTTGGGCGATATATAATCATTTGTATATCGCCTAACCAGCTTAAATTTTACTATCCTCTTTTATACCGTTTGGCGTTATCACCTTATGAAATATTTTAGCCAATTTATACTACTTGCTCTAGCCGTTGCAGTGCTTTTAGGATTGCAATATCAGTATTGGTTGGGTGAAAATGGTCGTTTTGAACACAATAAGTTGACAGCTCAAATCGAAGAGCAACAACGTTTGAATGACAATCAAGTTGCAGCAAATAATTTACTACGCACCGATGTTCAAGATTTAAAAACGGGACTTGAGGCCGTAGAAGAGCATGCTCGCTTAGATTTAGGTTTAATCAAACCCAATGAGACTTTTGTCCAAGTATCCACCGCACCAACCACGCACAGCAACTATTAGCTTTATAAATACACTAGCTTTAACGAATACACTAATTTTTACGACATGACTTAATTTTCATGACGTAGCATTATAATGTTGTTATCTGACACCATTCATTATACTTAACACCTGCTTTATTCCTCTTTACATATACTGTCATGGGCTCAAACCATGAGTACACTACTATGAATACAACCCCTAATATACATGCTATGATCGTCGCAGCTGGTCGCGGCAGCCGTTTTGGTGCGTCTATCGCCAAGCAATATACAATGCTAGAAGGTCAGACGCTGTTGCAGCATAGCGTGGCACGACTTGCTTGTAGCGATTACATCGATAATTGTCTATTGGTCATATCAGCCGATGACAGCACGGCACAACAATTAAATTTTGCACTTCCTGTACGCTATGCAGTCGGCGGAGCAGAGCGTTGGCAGTCAGTACAGTCGGGTGTTGAAGCAATTAGTCAGACAGGTGCTGATGATTCAGATTTGGTGCTTATTCACGATGCAGCACGTCCCGCTGTACCGAATGTAGATATCGATCAAGTGATTGAAGCAGCGATGCTGGAGCCTTACGGCGCTATTCTAGCGACACCAGTGGCCGATACGTTAAAAGCTTCCTATCAGCCAGCTATCTCCGCAGAAGAGAGTCGTCCACATTCTTATACCAAATCTACTATTGATCGTAGCAACATGTGGCAAGCACAAACCCCGCAAGTATTCCGCTTAGGTCAGTTAAAAAAAGTCCTAAATCATGTGTTTGAACATCAGCTAAGCATCACAGATGAAGCCAGTGCTTTTGAACAACTAGATTTACCAATACGCTTAGTCTCTGGTAGTTGCCAGAATATAAAACTGACCTATCCTGATGATGCGATACTGTTAACAGCGATTATGGCGCTTCAGTCTTAGTTTCAACTCTGCTTCCGCTAACGAGCATCAGTTTTACTCCTTTTATACTTAATAATAGTCATGATAAGTATTATGGCTTCAGTAGCCACTATATCCTCGTTAGACTTTTCTGTACTATTCTTAAAAATTAATGAATCCAAAAATCAACTATTACCAAAGCCTATACCAAGAATATATATAATCTACTCTGGAATATAATATGGTTATTACATATGTTTTTTGTGTCTGAGCGGGCCTATGTCCAGTAATAGGTTGCTTTAATGACCAAACTAACCTATGATGTAACTAACTTAATACAATTAATATAAAAACTTATAAAATCAATAATATATCAGACCGATTCATTACGCTTAGTTATGTTGTCTCTATATTTTTTCTGAAGTTAGTATGATTGTTTTAGCGACATTTACCTGATAATAGGGAGAAGCTGATTGTCAACAATCAACGATTCAACAAATCCAGTAACGTCAGATCTCTGCCAGCTTGTATATATAAGCCGGATTACCTCTACTGGTCTTTCAAGTCCTAGCACGCTTAATGATATCTCAGAGACCGCGGTTGAACGCAATCAAATAGATAATGTCACGGGTATTCTTTGCTATGGCAATGGCTACTTTTTACAGTGTGTCGAGGGATCAGAGCAGGCACTAACCAATCTAAAAAATCGTTTGTTGGTAGATGATCGACATAAAGAATTAAAGATTTTAGATTTTTCTGAGATTACCAAACGTCGTTTTGCCAGTTGGTCATTACGTTCGATTACCCTTGAGCGTTGGATGACTAAAGAGCCTGAGCTTAAAAAGTTAATGCCATTTAAGCCGTATGAGTGGGATTCTAATGAGTGGCAGAAGTTCTTGGACGTGTTGCAAGGCTACTATGAAGAGCAAACGAGAACAGGTAACGTTGATACGCCACCTGTCAAATACAGTACGCTAGGGGTGACTCTAAGTAAGGTTGTAGGGCAGCATCAGGCGTTCTTTTTAATCCAGACGATATTAGGATTGATGATAGTTGCTACGTTGCTATGGTTACTGCTGTAATCGATAGAAATGAATAAAGTTGCCCATTGAGCCAAGCTATATGTATACTTAATAAGAAAGTCAAATAGAAAAAGCCAGCATTCAATTGATGCTGGCTTTTTCTATTTAAAAGAATGAGTTGGCTTTTAATGACAGACATAAAAAAACCCAGTTCATAATAAATTATGAACTGGGTTTTGGTGGTACGCTTGTTAGTCTAATCTAATGCTAAGCAATAGTGCTAACAAGTGACGCCAAATAGTGGCGTCCCCAGGGGGATTCGAACCCCCGTTACCGCCGTGAAAGGGCGGTGTCCTAGGCCTCTAGACGATGGGGACTAGTAACAAAACTTCAACTGCTTTCACCATTTATGCTGAAGTGGTGCGTATTTTAATAGCGTCGGCGCTTCCTGTCAAGCCTTTTTCTACGTCTTTTTAAAATTAAATATCTTTTTTTAATTGCGCGACGAGGATGTAGGTCATTTCGCTTTAAATGATAGCGAATCCATAAAGAAGTACAGGCACTAATCGTCAATGCGAGCAGCATATAACCGAGAATGGTGCCCCATAACTTGAGCTGTGGATCCATAATAAAGTCCCTCCTATTAATCTTGATAGTGCTTGCTATCAAGACAGTGTGAGCAACTTAAACCATCTATAGGATATAATTACATCGCTTAAGAGTGATATTTTATCATTAGACAGTTATTCGTATCCAATAGAACAACTATGTCTGTCATCACGAAAATAGTTCCGTCTATTTATTATGATATCAATCATATCCCTATTGATTGCCAAATCAAGATGTCAAAGTCATCAAGTATTACAAATAGCACTATTATGTATGCTTGGCAATATAGGATATGTGACTTATTGACTGTCGCTATCAGCTGACTCTTCTTTCGCCTCTTCATTATGCAGCGCATTGGCCAGCATAGGATAGTTATTTAGTATATGGCAAAATAGCTCAGCAGTCTTTTGAGTGTCATACAGAGCTGAGTGAGCATTCTTACCATCAAACTCTAACCCTGCTGCTTTACAAGCGCGTGCTAGGACGGTTTGACCAAAGGCTAATGCTGATAAGGTGACGGTATCGAATACTGAAAAGTTATGAAATGGATTGTGATTTTTGCTATTGGTTCGTAGCACAGCTGCATTTAAAAAAGCCAAGTCAAAATGGGCATTATGTCCAATTAAGACACATTGACGGCATTCTTCATCACGGCGTACGTCTTTTAACCCTTTAAAGATGCGGCGTAAGGCTGTTTTTTCATCTTCAGCAATAGCTTTGCGCATTGGGTTTTTAGGGTCAATACCGGTAAAGGCAAGCGCACTTGGCTCTAAGTTTGCGCCTTCAAAAGGCTCGATATGAGCATTAAAAGCTTCACCTGGATAAAATACACCTTGCTCATTCAGTAAGACGGGAATACAGGCAATCTCTAACAGGGCATCGGTCTGGGCATTGAAGCCTGCTGTTTCCACGTCGACAACGACAGGCAAGAACTTACGAAAGCGGTCTTTTAAGGCCATAGGTGCTTGCTCATCCGTCGCTGAAGCTGCATCTTTCGGGGAAGTGCTTAGAGTAGCATCAAGACTAGCAGATTTAGGGTTTGATAAGTCTTCGTCAGGCAAGGTCGCTATGTTTTGATTGGTCATATAAAGTTAAATCACTTTTATCAGTCGTACTAATATATTGAATAAGAAATAAGCATCCTATGATATTAACTGCACCTTTAGTACAAAGAAATCTACTACAAAGGTATCATTAATATCATAGGATAAAATAATAGGTCATTTTTGAATGCTAAGCTTTGTGAGCATTAAGCCTTAATCGACCAAGGTAGCGTCTCGCCTGCCATTAGGGGCGTCAATGATGCACCATCAAAATAAGGATAGTCAGTCGGTACTTGCATAGGCGTGTTAACAAGCGTGATAGTGCTTTCATTTAGAGATAAGCCGTAGAACTGAGCACCAAAACGACTAGCAAAGCCCTCTAACTTATCTATTTTTCCAACACTATCAAAGGCAGTCGCATATAAAGGCAGCGCCGTGGCTGCACTGTAGCAACCTGCACAGCCACAAGCGGCTTCTTTTTTGTCTGTCGCATGTGGCGCAGAGTCAGTACCCAAAAAGAACTTTGGATTACCACTAGTGGCTACATCTAATAGCACTTTTTGATGGCTTTCACGCTTTAAAATAGGTAGGCAATAAAAATGCGGTTTGATACCACCAACCAATAGATGATTGCGGTTAAACATCAAATGCTGCGGCGTAATAGTGGCAGCAACATGGTTACCTTGTGACAATACAAAATCTGCCGCATCGCTGGTAGTGATGTGCTCTACTACTATTTTCAACGTAGGGAATTTCACGATAATTTGTGCCAGCACTTCATCTAAGAAACGCTTTTCACGATCAAAGATATCTATATGGTCTTGGGTTACTTCACCATGGATTAGCAATGGCAAATTATATTTTTCTAATGCTTCAAAGACATCGACGCAGGCATTGATATTGGTGACACCGTCTGCGGAGTTGGTAGTTGCTCCTGCAGGGTAGAGTTTGACTGCCTGTACGATACCTGACTGCGCTGCCAACTCGATGTCTTGGGCAGTGGTATTATCCGTTAAGTATAGGGTCATACGCGGATCAAAAGCTGACTTGCGCTCAAGACTTAAGTTACTTGCTGCTAATTGCTCCATGATACGTGCGCGGTAAGCAATCGCATCCTGCGCGTTTTTGACTGGAGGTACGAGGTTAGGCATACAGATGACACGGTTGAAGCTGCTTGCTGCATGAGGTACGGTCGTGCTCAAAGCGAGATCGTCACGCAAATGAATATGCCAGTCATCTGGCTGAAGGATGGTCAATTCTCTAATCGAATCAGTCATAGTGTCAAAGCGCTCTATATCGTCAAATAAAGGAAACAAAAGGGAGTAATACTGTGGGTCTATCATAACAGATTTGCCCACTTGACTAAATATAAGGCTAGGTATCTGTACATAATTCATCGAGCTAAGATTAATATCTTGTCGTTAAATGATGTTTAAATTCTGGTGGCAAAAATGAGGGTGACTAGAATTTAAGTCAAAAGCGCACGCCTTATGGCAGTTAGACTTTTGCCCATAGTAAATATGATGTACACTGAGCAGGTAATTATCGTTCGACTTGCTTTCGATTTGATCGTCGCCTTTTCTAAAACTATATTTCATAATGGGAGTTATTCATGGCTCAACTTGATCCAAAAAATATCAATAAAATCGTCTTGGCTTATTCAGGTGGTCTTGATACCTCAATCATCGCTAAATGGCTACAAGAAACTTATGATGCGGAAGTAATCACCTTTACCGCTGATATCGGTCAAGGCGAAGAAGTTGAGCCAGCACGAGCCAAAGCTCAAGCAATGGGTATCAAGCATATCCATATTGAAGACTTGCGCGAAGAGTTCGCTCGTGATTATGTATTCCCTATGTTCCGTGCCAATGCCATTTACGAAGGTGAGTACTTATTAGGTACGTCCATTGCTCGTCCATTGATTGCCAAGCGTTTAGTTGAGATTGCTAAAGAGCATAACGCCGATGCTATCAGTCATGGTGCGACGGGTAAAGGCAATGACCAAGTTCGTTTTGAGCTAGGTGCAGTCGCCTTATCACCAGATGTAGTAACTATTGCTCCTTGGCGCGAGTGGGATCTATCAAGCCGTGAAAGCTTGATGAAATATGCTGAAGAGCATGATATCGCAATCGATTATGCGGGCAATAAGAAAAAATCTCCTTACTCAATGGATGCTAACTTACTACACATCTCTTATGAAGGCGGTGTTCTAGAAGAACCGTATACTGAAGCAGAAGATGACATGTGGCGCTGGTCTGTCAGCCCAGAAGAAGCACCTGATGAAGCACAGTATCTAGAACTAGAATACGAAAAAGGCGACATCGTTGCTATCGATGGCGAAGCGCTTAAGCCTTATGAAGTCATGATTAAGCTGAATGAAATCGGCGGCAAACATGGCATCGGCCGTTTAGATATCGTTGAAAACCGTTACGTCGGTATGAAATCACGTGGTTGCTACGAGACGCCAGCGGGTACTATTATGCTAAAAGCGCATCGCGGTATTGAGTCGTTAACGCTTGATCGTGAAGCTGCCCATCTAAAAGATGAGCTAATGCCACGCTACGCAAAAATCATCTACAATGGCTATTGGTTCAGCCCTGAGCGTATGATGCTACAAGCATTGATTGACAAATCACAAGAGTATGTCAACGGTACCGTACGTGTAAAACTGTATAAAGGTAGCGTGAGCGTTGTTGGTCGTAAATCTGACGATTCATTATTTGATCTGTCTCTTATACACATCTGACGCTGCCGACGATATGCAGTGTGTAG
>CAJXUF010000055.1 GCA_913061175.1 uncultured Psychrobacter sp. | reverse complement strand
ATATCGTCGGCAGCGTCAGATGTGTATAAGAGACAGGTCATTGCCCATTCTGAATCAGACAAAGATTCGTTACCCGTGCGCCTAGCCGATGAAGCAGTATGCATCGGGCCTGCCAATGCCACACACAGTTATCTTAACCAACGAGCGATTGTTTCCGCTGCAAAGCTTACCAACGCACAAGCGATCCATCCAGGCTATGGCTTTTTGTCTGAAAACGCTGACTTTGCGGCCTTGATTGAAGATTCAGGTCTCACGTTTATTGGTCCAACGGCTGACAATATCAGAAATATGGGCGACAAAGTTGAAGCCAAAAAACAAATGACGATGGCTGGCGTGCCTTGTGTACCTGGATCGAATGGCGCATTGCCTGCTGATTCAGAGCAAGTTATCAAGATTGCCAATGAGGTCGGTTATCCAGTCATTATCAAGGCGGCAAGCGGCGGCGGTGGGCGCGGGATGCGTGTGGTCGAAAAAGAAGCCGACTTACTCTCTGCGATTTCTATGACGCAAACAGAGGCCAAAGCCAATTTTGGTAGCGCCATTGTTTATCTTGAAAAATACCTACAAGCACCGCGTCATATCGAAGTGCAAGTCATGTCCGATACCCACGGTAATGCTATCTATTTAGGCGAGCGTGATTGCTCTATGCAGCGTCGTCATCAAAAAGTTATTGAAGAAGCGCCAGCACCTGGTATTACTGAAGAGCAGCGCCAGAAAATCGGACAAGCATGTGTCACAGCTTGCGAGCAAATGCAGTATAGAGGCGCAGGCACGTTTGAGTTTTTATATGAAAATGGCGAATTCTTCTTTATCGAGATGAATACTCGTGTGCAAGTTGAGCACACCATCACTGAGATGGTGACGGGTGTTGATATTGTGCAAGAACAAATCAGAGTGGCTGCCGGACTCACGTTAGCATACAAGCAAAGTGATATCGCCATTACCGGACACGCTTTTGAGTGCCGTATTAATGCTGAAAACGCGCAGACATTTTTGCCAAATGCTGGGCGCATAGATTACTGCCACATGCCAGCAGGATTTGGTATCAGAGTGGATAGTCATGCTGAATCGAACTACACCGTGCCGCCATCTTATGACAGCTTGATTGCCAAGATATGTGTACAAGATCGTTCAAGAGAAAAAGCGATAGAAAAAATGCGTGCAGCCTTATCGGAGGCGCAAATTACGGGTATTGATACCAATATTGGTCTGCATCAACGACTGTTTGAAGATGAAGTGTTTTGTGAAGGTCAAATGAGCATTCATTATCTGGAACAGTGGATACAAGACAATATATAAATCAGGTCTTGCCCGCAAAAAAGAAAACCAAATCTGACATTAGTGTCAGAAGCGTCAGAATCAAGATATAGTCGGTTCAATATAATTTGGATACAAGGAAGGCGAGTGAAAGTACTACAAGTCGTAGACTAAGCGAGCCTGACACCGTATCCAATTTATAGAGGATTTGACTATAGCAGATAAAAAATAATGGAGTACGTGCTAATGGAATTACAATGGCAACTATGCAGTGAAACCAATCTAGCGTTGTTTTTCCCTAAACCGATCACCTTAGAAAAACAACAAAAATGCTGGGCTTTATCAGACAGTATCCAGAAAATGCCAGAAGTCATCGAAGTGGTGATTGGTATGAATACGCTCAGTGTATTCATCGTGCCATTAACTTGGGCTGAGCTTACTACCTTTAAAGATAGGCTGTCAGATCTGCTCAATGACATCCCTTCAAAAACCATCCAAGGCAAGCACGTCGAGATACCAGTACATTACGGTGGAAAATATGGCCCTGATTTAGTGGCCATGGCGAATGACTTAAACCTCTCGGTTGAAGCTGTTGTCAAGCTACATACCAAAGCCACTTATACCGTTTACTTTATCGGTTTTCAGCCAGGATTTCCTTATCTTGGCGGCTTGTCTGAGTCGCTGTACTTTCCAAGACACGCCATCCCTAGAACTCAAGTGCCGGCAGGCTCAGTGGGTATAGGCGGCGAGCAGACAGGGGTGTACCCTTTTGAGTCTCCAGGCGGCTGGCAGTTACTCGGCCAGACGGATACTGCTTTATTTGATTTAACCAAGTCTTCTCCGACGTTGCTTAACGCAGGTGATACTTTGACATTTAAAGCGATTGATATTCATCAATAAGCGATAAATAAAAGATGCATGAATCAAAAAGACAAATAAACAGGTGGTATCAATGAAAATTTTAACCGCGAGTGCCCTTGCCAGTATTCAAGATTCGGGACGACTGGGTTACCGCAGTATGGGCGTGGGTAGAAATGGCGTGATGGACAGCTGGGCGCTACAAGCCGGCAATGCTTTGATGAAAAACGAAGCCAACGAACCCGCTATTGAAATAGCACTAGGTGAGCTAACCATACAGTTTGAAGAAAGCGTCAGCTTTTGCTTAACAGGCGCTTTATACGAGGCCTATTTAGACGACAAGCGTGTTCCTTGCTATTGGCGTATCAATGCGACTGCTGGGCAGACGCTCAAACTTTTGCGTCCGCTACAAGGTATGTATACCTACTTATGTGTGCACGGTGGCTTCGATATCGAGCCAGTGTTGCAGTCAGTCAGCACCAATCTCAAAGCAGGATTTGGCGGCTTTGAAGGCAGATATTTAAAAGCCAATGACAACTTAACGGTAAAAACTGAATCAAACCTGCCTGTGATTGGGGTGGCTCGACTTGCCCCAACCGAGGTTATTCGAGTGATAAAAAGCAGTGAATACGACTGCTTCACTGAGTCGTCTCAACAAGCGTTTGAGACCCAGCCATGGAAACTACAAACCAGTAGCAACCGTATGGGTTACCGTTTGGAGGGGACAGCAGCGCTTGAATTTAGTAAGCCAGTAGAAATGAGCTCACATGGCGTTGATATTGGGATGATTCAGGTGCCACCACAAGGACAACCGATTGTGTTAATGGCAGACGGGCAAACGACGGGTGGCTACCCCAAAATTGCCACCGTTATTAACGCAGACATAGGTCTGATGGCACAGATTAGATTTGGCAAAGCCTGTCAGTTCGTCGTTGTGTCGTTAGAGCAGGCGCTGCGTGAACAACAGAAAAGACAACATTACATCGATCAAATAAAGGAGTATGCCAATGAAAATTGATTTAAATGCTGATGTGGCTGAAGGCTGCGGGCAAGACGATAAGTTATTGACGATAGTCAGCTCAGCCAATGTCTGCTGCGGCTTGCACGCTGGGTCCTATAGCGAGATGCTAGCAACGTTGCAATTGGCAAAAGCAAACAACGTGAGCGTAGGCGCGCATCCTGGTCTAAACGATAGAGAAAACTTTGGCCGTATTCATCAGCCGTTAAGTGAAGCCGACTATCGTGCTTTATTGGCATATCAGTTGGGCGCAACCAAAGCGCTCTGCGACTTGGTTGGTGTGACTTTGGACTATGTAAAACCGCATGGTGCGTTGTACAACCAAGCCGCTATTGATGAAAATTTATCAGATATCTTAGTGAGTGAAATCAAACGATTTGATTCAAATCTAAAAGTCATGGGTCTGTCTGGTGGTTATTTGGTTAAAGCAGCCAAAAAACAGGGTTTAGCATCGATATCAGAAGTGTTTGCCGATAGGAACTATGAGAAAGACGGCTCATTGGTCTCCCGCACTAAAGACAACGCCTTAATCACCGACACAGACGAGGCCGTTAAACATGTATTACAAATGGTCACTGAAGGGACAGTCACTAGTGTCTGCGGTCAAACCGTACCAGTAGAAGCGCAAAGCATCTGCTTACATGGGGATGGTGAGCACGCTATTTTATTTGCACAAGAAATAAAGAAACAACTGGAACTCAAAGGTATCACTATCTCTGCCTACTAAATATCCGTTTCCTAATCATTTGATTAAATAATCCCATATAGAACAAGGATGTTTATGAGCACCATAAAAAAACATAATACCGCCATTTTAGGCGCGGCCTTCCTGATGGCTACATCAGCAGTAGGGCCAGGGTTTTTGACCCAAACGGCCACATTCACCGAAAGCCTAATGGCAAGTTTCGGTTTCGTTATCTTAATATCTATTGTTATGGACATCGGCGTCCAGCTTAACGTTTGGCGAGTAGTCGCTGTCTCCAAAAAGCGTGCACAGGAAATCGCCAACTTGGTGTTCCCTGGTGTCGGTTACTTGCTCGCTTTCTTAATCATTGCGGGTGGTCTGGCTTTTAATATTGGTAATATTGGCGGTGCCGGACTTGGCATGCAGTCCATGTTCAACATGTCGCCCATCACAGGCGCCCTAATCAGTGGTGTGATTGCCGTCGCCATATTTCTAGGCCGAGAAACGGGTCCTATGATGGATAAGTTCGCTCAGTTAATGGGCTTTATCCTGATTGTATTGGTCATTTATGTGGTCTTTAAATCTGATCCGCCATTAGCAGAAGCTGTCAGTAAAACGATCATGCCTGACAAAATTGATGCAGTGGCTATCGTAACGTTAGTCGGCGGTACGGTTGGCGGTTATATTACTTTTTCAGGTGCGCATCGCTTATTAGAAGCAGGCGTCAGCGGAGAAGAGAATTTAAAATCAGTAACCAGAAGCTCGGTCTCTGGTATTTTGATTGCCTCTGTGATTCGCGTATTTTTATTCCTTGCCGTATTAGGCGTGGTATCTCAAGGCTTTGCATTGGATCCTGCCAACCCAGCCATGTCGCCGTTTCAGTACATTTTAGGAAACGCAGGTAAAGTTATTTTTGGTATGGTGATTTGGGCTGCGTCTGTGACCTCGGTGATTGGTGCTGCTTATACCTCTGTGTCTTTTATGACCAACTTTCATCCGTTCATTGAGACTTATAAACGCTACTTCATTATTGGTTTCATCGTTATCTCAACGTTGGTGTTTGCCACTATCGGTAAACCGGCTCAAGTATTGGTATTGGTTGGTACATTAAATGGCTTAGTGCTACCTATCGCCATGGTCATCATTCTGATTGCCGCCTACAGAAAAAATATCGTTGGCAATTATAAGCATCCGATTTGGATTGCGGCATTTGGTTGGTTAATCGCCATCGTGATGAGTATCCTAAGTGTCATGACCATTGCTAAATATCTGGGCATGAGTTAAAAAATTAAGTTAAGGAATGTATTATGGATATAGAGCAAATAACACGTGTGGTCAAACTGATTGAAAGCAGTCAGCTGCAAGAAGTCACGATTGCAGACAACGGACAGTCTATTAGGGTGGTTAACAATCTAGGTGCGCAGAATAATGTGAGCGCTAGTCCTATAGAGGCCACGCCTACTCATGAGCCTGAACAGCAGGGTAGTAATGTCTTGCAAGTAGGTGCCACCTATGTAGGGCAGGTATACTTAAGTGAAGACGATGCAACAGACAACTTGATCAAAGAAGGCGACCACATTCAAAAAGGTCAAACCGTTTGCTTCATTGATGAGTTGACCCGTTTGCAGCCAGTGATTAGTAATAAAGAAGGTGTGGTCACGGCTGTCTTGGTTGAAAGTGGACAGGGTGTTGAATACGGACAGCCTATTTTTGAGTTAGCCCGTCGTTAAAGACCGTTAACGTAGTGTTGGTTAAATCAAAATATAAACCCTTTAAGCATCATCTGTCGCTTAAAGGGTTTTTTATGTGCTGAGTATTTGTATTAGCCTCATCATGTATCTCGTGCATCTGATATAAGTTATTTACTCTGTCCTAGGTCTTCTAAGATAGCGCAGTCTGCATTATCATCGCCTGCGCAATGATCAAAAGAGTTCTGTAGCGAATTGACCATCTCCTGCAGTTGAGTGATTTTTTGGTTTAACGTTTCGATATGCTCTTGTGTCAACTGCTTAACATCTGCACTCTGACGATTGGCATTTTTGCGCAGATACAGTAACTCTTTCATTTGCTTGGATGAGAATCCCAAGTCACGAGAATGTCTCAAAAAGCATAGGTCGTCTATATCGTCTTTAGAATACAAACGATACCCTGAGTTCGAGCGATTGACGGTTTCTAGCAAGCCAATCTGCTCATAGTAACGAATCATTTTGGTAGAGATACCTGATTGCTTTGATGCTTGACCAATATTCATATTTTTCCTCCTAACCCAGAAAGGGCTTAAGCATTAATGTTTAAACCCTATATGGATATCCTTTACGATTCTATATTTACTCTGTAATGACGGATACTTTGAAATACTTCAAGCGTAACGCATTACCTAAGACAAAAACAGATGACAGCGCCATGGCGGCTGCCGCAAAAATGGGTGAGAGCAGGATACCAAATGCGGGATACAAGACACCTGCGGCAATCGGAATCAAGGCGACATTATAAATAAATGCCCAAGCCAAATTTTGTCTGATATTACTGATGGTGGCTTTACTCAAGGCAATTGCAGTAGGCACACCTTGCAGACTACCTGACATTAGCACCACTTCAGCCGCCGCAATCGCAACGTCTGTGCCTGTACCAATGGCCAGTCCAACATCAGATTGAGCCAATGCAGGGGCATCATTGATACCGTCACCAACAAATGCCACTCGGCCATATTGTTCTTGCAACTGGCGTATCGCATCCACTTTGCCTTCGGGTAATACTTCTGCCACTACCTGATCAATATTTAATTTTTCGGCAATCGCTTGGGCGGTATGGCGATTATCACCTGTAATCATGGCCACTTTTAAGCCTAACTGATGTAGTGCGGCAATGGCGGCATGAGTCGTCTCTTTAATAGGATCTGCAACGGCGATGATAGCGGCTAACTGCTGGTCAATAGAGACATAGAGTGGGGTTTTACCTTCTTGCCCCAAACGTAGCGCGTCTTGTTCAAAAGGCGCAACATCAAGCCCCAATTGTTGCATATAACGATCCGCGCCAATATGAATCACTTGTCCTGCCACGTTTGCTTGGATACCCAAACCTGTCATCGCCTCAAAGTCAGTGATAGGGAGCAATTGAATATTCTGTTGTTCTGCGGCTTGTACAATGGCTAAGGCAATGGGATGCTCAGACTTTGCTTCAACCGATGCCACCACACGTAGGACTTGTTCTTTCTCAAATCCTTGTTGGACTTGAAAATCCATTAAGGTAGGTTTGCCTTCAGTCAATGTACCAGTTTTATCAACGGCAACCACGCTCACATCCTGAAGCATCTGTAGCGCTTCACCTTTACGGAATAGCACACCCAATTCTGCACCACGACCCGTACCAACCATAATAGAAGTCGGGGTAGCCAATCCCATTGCACAAGGGCAGGCTACAATGAGCACGGCAACCGCATTGATTAAACCAAAGGTTAAGGCAGGGTCAGGGCCAAAAATCAACCAAACTATAAAGGTTAATGCTGATAAAAACATCACTGCTGGTACAAACCACATGGTGACTTTATCCACCAATGCTTGAATTGGTAATTTAGAGCCTTGGGCTTGTTCTACCATACGGATAATTTGCGCCAATACCGAATCTTCACCAATGGCCGTTGCTCGAATATTCACGGTGCCGTTTTGGTTGATAGTACCGCCGACCACTTGATCACCGGCTTGTTTTTTCACAGGAACAGGTTCACCGGTGATCATTGATTCATCAATATAACTATGACCGTCAACCACCTCGCCATCGATAGGCACACGCTCGCCTGGACGAATCTCAACCATCATTTGTGCGGTGACGTCTTCTACAGGGACTTCAATAACTTTGCCATCTTGCTGTATACGGGCAGTCTTTGCCTGCATGCCCACTAAATGCTGAATGGCTTGAGAGGTACGCCCCTTGGCTTTTGCTTCAAAATAACGGCCTAATAGTATCAAGCTCACAATCATAGCAGCAGCTTCGTAATAGACGTGCACCGTGCCTTCAGGTAACGCTTGCGGGATAAAGGTCGCTATGAGGGAAAAGCCATACGCTGCGATGGTACCAATAGCTACTAGCGAATTCATATCTGGCGCAAAACGCAATAAGGCTGGCACGCCTTTTTGATAAAAGCGTCGACCTGGAAAAAGCAGGACTAGTGTGGTCAGAACAAACTGTATCAGCCAACTTTGCTGTGTGCCGAGGTTATTCACTACCCACATATGAAAGGCGGAAATCATATGCGAGCCCATTGCTAAAATGAATACGGGCAGTGACAACAGCGCAGAAAGCCCTAAATCTCGTTTAAGCTGATTTTGCTCTGAGGCTTTCTTATCTTGTCGATCACTTTGGTCTTGTTCTACCAGTTTGGCCTCGTAGCCCGCTTTTTTAACGGCCTCAATCAATTCACTCTTTTGTATTTGAGCGTCGCCTTTAATCCAAGCGCGTTCAGTAGCAAGGTTTACTGTGGCTTGTTGCACGCCAGCGACTTTGGCCAAGGATTTTTCTACCCGCCCAACACACGAGGCACAGCTCATGCCTTCTATGGATAGCTCAATAGGCTTGGTTTCAGTCACTTTATAGCCTGCACGCTCTACCGCTTTGTTTAATTGGGTAACATCTAAAGGCTGAGATGAGTAAACAGTCGCCTGTTCAGTGGCAAGATTTACCTCGGCGTTTTCAACATGTTCGATATTTTTTAGTTGTTTTTCGATACGCCCGACACAAGAGGCACAACTCATGCCTTCAATGCTCAGCACTTCATAATAAGTAGCGGCTTTAGTATTTTTTGTATTCATAACAACCTCTGTCGTTTTTAATTCTGTTTTTAATCGTACTTTTAATTTCATTTTTAATCTATGGTGACAGCATATAGGTTGACATCATGGTAAGGTCAAGCGTATTTCTATAATACTTTCAAGCGCATTTATAGTAGCGTCTTATATTTATCGTTGAATACAAAATAGCTCGATTATGGTTTATTGTTGAAGGTATGGCGGCATTAATTCTAAAATAGGGCAGGATAAATAGCTGATAATAAGATAAACTGCCTCGCAAGCGCTGATAGGGTTCGATAACTCTCGATAGCTCTCGATCAATTCACTGTATTTGGCTGCTAGCGAATAAAATACCAATAATAATAAACGCTGCTAGTAATGACAGAGCACGTAGACAACAGCAGGTGATATCAGCACCGTTAACACAAAATATTTATACAAGACCATTGATATTAAGGCACATCACTATGGAAGAAGTACCAAATACGATAGAACAAAGACCCGTATTCATGCCCAAAGTCAACAGTGACAATTTGGTAAAAACGGATATGGTTATGTTTGAGCGACATGTGGGATTTGCGACCAGACAAAAGAAAAAATCCATCAATGACCTACAGCAAGTCATTCGTAAAAAGTATGGGTTTAAGTATGTCTTAGAGCTGTCCAGCAAATCTGGTAATAAGCTGAGTTTTCCATTAAGTCCGTTTAGCTTAAAAATTACCGATGAGCATGATGGCAATCCATATAGTGTCGAAAATGCTTTTCAAGCCAGTATGGTTTTTGAAGATGGGGGTCCTTACACGGATTTGCTTACCGCGCCGCCAAGACAAGCCCGAAAGGATGAGCGATTGATGACCTCGGGCGAGCTCATTGGTTACAACTACTTTGGTATGGAATGGGGCGTAGAGCCGCTAACGACATTTTATGATTGGCTGTATGTGAATGCGCTCAAGCAAAACCCTCAGCTACATGAGGAGGTCATTCAATATCAAGGGTTCACTGATATTACTTTTAATCCTAAAAAGTCCATCCATAGTGCGGCGTATGCGTTAGCGTTATTTGTGGCACTGCATAAACGAGAGTTGCTCGATAATGTTAAAGACCCAATGGCATTCTATGACTTATGCAATGATTTTAAAATCAGTAATACTGAGCATCTGTTGGAAGAAGGTTGGGTCTGATAGTTAAGTCAGCGCTTGCTTAAGTTTGCTTGAACCGAAAGCTACGATACATAATGTGTCGTGGCTTTTTTATGTCTCTATATTTAGAGCTATATATTCTCATCCCAGTACGGCGGCGTGCCATAGTAGTTGTTCATAAAATCGATAAAGCATCTGACTTTGTGAGGTAGTAGTTTTCTATGGGCATAGACCGCATACAACCCTAAAGGGCTAGGTTCATATTCTGGCAACACTACGACCAACTTGCCCGTACTCAACGCTTCGCTAGCAATGAAAGTCGGCTGTAATATCAATCCTCCGCCTGCAATAGCTGCTTCAACGAGTACGTCGCCATTATTACTATGAAAAACGCTACGTTCTTTGAATTGTTTGATCTTTAGGTATTTGTAGATTTGACCCTTAGTTTCTACATTCATATAGCTATAATGCAAATAGCGATGCGATTCTAAATCCTCAAGTTGCTTAGGTGTGCCATGAGCTTTGAGGTACTCAGGCGAGGCGCATAACACTACGCGAATCGGAGCAATCTGCTTGGCGATAAGCGACGAGCTTTGGAGCTGTCCGATACGCAGGGCAATATCAAACCCTTCTTCAACGATATCTACTTTTCGATCACTCAGCTGCAAATCAACGGTAACTGACGGATAGCGCTCCTGAAAATCAGTGATGAGTTTTGCCATATGCTTTAGGGCAAAGGAGACGGGTGCACTGATTCGCAGGACGCCTTTGGGATGCTGCTGTAAGCCGCCTAACTGCGATGCCATTTCATCAATACTCAATAAAATCTGCTGCGCATGCGTAAAGTATTGACTGCCAGCTTCTGTCAGGCTGACTTTGCGCGTAGTGCGGTTGAGCAGGCGAGTATGTAGTTCCTCCTCTAGCTTTGCTACATACTTGCTTACTAGCTGCGGCGAGAGCTGCATCGTAATAGCCGCTTTACTAAAGCTGCCTTCTGTCACTACCGCGACAAAAGCACGCATGGCATCGATTCTATCCATATCTGTCCCTATCATTCTCTCGATATCAAATTCATTATAAACATTATGTTGATAATTATTCAATATAAATGAGCTTACTCTTTTATAGCGTTGATAGTAAAGTGTGCTTATATCATTTTCGATACTATTTATTCTAATCATACCTTATGGAGTAAGCATCAATGAAATCATCACTATTAAATACTATTTTGACATCAAAAGCTGGAGCAGCGGCCTTAGTGCTTCGTGTACCAGTTGGCCTAATTCTGGCAGCCCATGGCGCCCAAAAGCTATTTGGTTGGTTCGGTGGTAATGGGCTAGCAGGTACGGCTCAATGGTTAAGCAGTATGGGTATGGAACCGGGCTACTTAATGGCGATACTAGCAGGCGGTGCTGAGTTCTTTGGTGGTCTGGCTCTGGTATTAGGTCTGCTAACCAGACCAGCTGCTTTAGCCGCAGCCTTTACTATGTTGGTGGCTATTTTTTCTGTTCATATTAGCAATGGGCTGTTTGCTGATAATGGTGGTTATGAATACGCATTAACCTTGATGGTAGCTACGCTTGCCCTAGCTATTCAAGGTGGCGGTTACTTCAGTATGGATAAGGTATTATCAGAAAAATTAGGATAGGTTTCATCATTGTAAATAATTTTATTCAATTTGATTGAGTACAACTATTTAATAAGAGCCATTTAAGACAAGTAACAAGGGGAAAGCCATGACAACACTTTTATCTAATGAGTCAGTTAGCCAGTCTGTACTGTTTATACCGCATGGTGCAGGGCCTTGTTTTTTTATGGATTGGCAACCAGCAGATACGTGGTATGAGATGGCAACGTTTTTAGAGGGCATTTCTGCTCGTTTGCCTGAGCGACCAAAGGCTATCTTAATCATTAGTGCGCATTGGCAGACGGCTGAATTTAGTATCACCGCTGGCAAGCAACCTGATCTCATTTATGATTATTATGGCTTTCCTGAGCATACTTATAGTTTGAGTTATCCAGCCTTAGGCGCGCCAGCATTAGCGGAGCAAGTCAGTAGTCTATTGACAGAGGCCGGGGTAGGTAATAAACAAGATGCGGAGCGCGGTTTTGATCATGGGGTATTTATACCGCTTAAGCTAATGTTCCCTGAGGCGGATATTCCAGTGGTCCAACTATCCTTGCGTCATGATTTAGACCTGAAGGCGCATTTGGCTGCTGGTCAGGCATTGGCGTCATTACGTACAGAGGGTGTGCTAATCGTCGGTAGCGGCATGAGCTTTCATAATATGCGCGGTTATGGCGATACCAGTTTTACTGAACCATCAGAGCGTTTTGATGAATGGCTAACGAATACTGTGGAATCAGCAGATTCGGATAAACGACTCCCGGCATTGGTCAATTGGAAAAATGCTCCTCACGCGCTTGACTCACATCCATTAGGGGCAGAGGAGCATTTGTTACCGCTTATGATAGCGGTGGGTGCAGCAGGACGTGACAAAGGGCACAAGATTTACTCCCAGCAAGTGCTAAAAACGCAGTTGTCTGCCTTTCAGTTTGGCTAGATATTACTTTTTAATTTCATCTCAAATCGTTAGTCTGAATTTTCTAGTCGTATATGGGCTCACCATAATGTTATAAAACCCTTACGTTTATCTTATAAAAATTTTGATCAGAGCACGGTATTATTCTAAGGAACAGTAAGCTTCAGGTTGGGTATCCACTTTTACCACTCTCATAAGAAAGACAAGTAAACAAAAAAAGGAATCATAATGATGGCTTTGAACCATATGGTAAAAAGGTTTTGCAAAGCGACAGTCATAATTTTAAGCGTTAATATGGCATCTTCATTTGCAGCGACTAACGATATAGAAGGACAACAGATGACGGTTTCTGTTCATCAAGGCGAAGTCCAAGGTAAAGTGAATGCCGACGTTACGTCATTTTATGGTATTCCTTATGCTCATGATCCTTTTACAAAAGCGCGTAGGTTTAAAGCTCCTCAGGCGTATGAAAAGTGGGAAGGAGTCTTGGACGCCACAAAAAAAACAGCGCCAGTTCCGCAGCCAAGCAGAGAGCAGACGGTTGAGCTTGTCGGTGCTGCAGGAGACCTTACCTTAAACATATGGGCGCCAACGGCTGCGCTACAATCAAATAAGCAGCTACCTGTAATGGTTTGGATACCAGGTGGCGCTTTTATTCGGGCAGATACAGGAGAAGAGGCGTACAACGGTACTAGCTTTGCAAAAAACGACGCGATTGTCGTTACTGTGAATTATCGAGTTGGTGTGGATGGGTTTATGCATTTAGATGGTGCGCCAGATAATAGAGGTATTCTCGATCAAATTGCAGCACTACAATGGGTACAGAAAAACATTGCCAATTTTGGCGGTAATCCAGAGAACGTTACTTTGTTCGGTCAATCAGCAGGTGCTGAAAGCGTCGCCATACTGTTGGGTACAGATAAGGCAAAAGGTCTCTTTCAACAAGCAATCATGCAAAGCCCACCAATGCAATTTATGACCATGGAGCAAGCAGATCGAGTTAGCCAAACTTTTGCCAAAGAGCTGGGTGTATCAGCAACGATAAGCGATATCTCTCAAATTCCTCTTGAAACGTTAGTCACTGAAGTCATTGATATCGGTAACACTATAAAGAATCGAGACCAGTGGGGCATGATGTCTTGGGGCGGAACAGCGTTTTTGCCTGTCGCTGATGGAGATGTCATCAAAGAGTCACCTATGAGAGATTTGGCGAACAATACAGATCCAGCCATTCCCGTTATCGTGGGTAGTACGGATCAAGAAGCCAGACTGTATTATGTTCCAGGCGGTGCTATCGACCAAATTCCTGCAACACAAAGATCTCAGTTATTAAGTGATTTATCTTTGAGTGGTGCATCGCGTAATGTTTACGCGCCAATTAAGAATGAAAAATCTATTGGCGATAGCTTTGCTGACATTCAGTCTGATTATACCTTTCGGATGCCTGCAGTCCATATTGCTGAGCACTTGGTTAACAACGGCAATAAAGTCTGGCATTACAACTTTTCGTGGTTTTCACCAGCCTTTGATAGAAAGTTAGGCGCCGCACATTTTGTGGATGTGCCTTTTACCTTTAACGCTCTTGATAGTGAGCAAGCCAAAAGCTTTGTTGGCGATCAACCATCGCAAAAGCTTGCCGATACCATGCATCAAAACTGGATCGAGTTTGCTCATTCTGGACAAGCACCATGGGATAACTATCGACTAGCAGATCGAGCAACGATGGTATTTGATACTGACTCTAAAATTGTTAACGACCCTGAGCGAGACGTTAGAGTATTGTGGAAAGATTATTCGTTCTAAAACGATGATTGCAAGTATATAGCCTGAAGCATAACTCACGTGCATAGGGAGCTGTAAGGGTATAAGGTTGCATAATATGCGCCGTTATAATAATAGCGGGTGCATGAGGATTGACATAAGGCATCAAGTCTACTTCTAACTAAACTGAAAACGCAGTTGTCTACTTTTCAGTTTGGTTAGATGTTTTGAAAAGTACAATCCATAGTATTTCAGCGTAGTTGTCAAAAATAAAAACCCCTTTGAGTCTGAGATTCAAAGGGGTTTTTATTTTTGAGATAGCAATTATTAATGGCATATCAAATTAGAGATAACATCGCTCATTATTCGTAGTTTGCCACCACATTATTTCCATCAAGTTTGAATTTATAAGTATTGAGCACAATACTCTCATCATCTAAACACTGACCAGTAGCTAGGTTAAAGCGTTGCTTATAGATGGGTGAGGCCACATAAAGGACTTCTTTTGCTGTTCCTGTATCATCTGTAATCGTGGTGCCACCAATCAACCCTCGAGACAATACATTGGCTTGACTGAATGGATCGTAGTTATCAAGAGCAAATAAATCGTTCTGTTTGGTACGAAAAATAGCAATTTGTTTGCCATCTATCAGGGCGCAGACACCGGTTTCAGGAATGATATCGTCAAGTGTACAAATAGTCTGTTGGTTCATGAGGCGGTATCCTTAGTGATGATAATATTGCTCTGTATGAGTGGTAAATCATGAGTGACAAGCTGCAAGTCACAAAAACATGAGTCAAAAAACAGCGCCTTGCTTTTTGTGATAATTAACAAGGCACTCATCATTGGCTAGGCCAATTCAACCAGATTGATGGTTGCTTTTTCCGCATCAGTCGCTGGGCGAATCTGCTCACGATCAGTCACGAAAACGACATTATCATCGCCTTGTTCACTGTTTACAAAATGACGGAAACGTTTGAGTTTTTCGGTGTCATTAATCGTCGCTGCCCACTCACACACGTAATTGTCGACCAATAACTGCATTTGTGCTTCGAGCTCATCTGCTATGCCCAAACTGTCTTCAATAATGACGGCTTTTAGATAATCCAGCCCGCCATCTAAGCTTTCACGCCACTTTGAGGTGCGCTGTAGCTTGTCCGCTGTTTTGATATAGAACATAATGATGCGGTCGATATATTTGACCATAGTTTCGGTGTCCAGATCGGTGGCGAACAGCTCACCATGACGCGGGGTAATACCGCCATTACCACAGACAAATAAATTCCAGCCATTTTCAGTCGCAATCATGCCAAAGTCTTTACTTTGCGCTTCCGCACATTCGCGCATACAGCCTGACACACCCATCTTGATTTTGTGCGGTGAGCGTACGCCTTTATAACGATTCTCCAATCTTAAGGCGAGGCCAATGCTGTCATCGACGCCGTAGCGGCACCAGTTATTACCGATACAAGATTTCACGGTACGTAAGGATTTACCATAGGCATGGCCAGTCTCAAAGCCTGCTTGTACCAGTTGCGTCCAAATATCAGGCAATTGCTCCATGCGTGCGCCAAACAGATCGACCCGCATCCCACCAGTGATTTTGGTGTACAAATTAAACTGCTTCGCCACTTGACCCAGTACGATGAGCTTGTCTGCAGTAATTTCACCGCCCGGCACACGAGGTACGACGGAATAAGTGCCGTCTTTTTGGATATTACCTAAGTAGTAATCGTTACTGTCCTGTAGTGGTGTCAGCTCGGTTTTGAGTACGTAGTCATTCCAGCACGATGCCAAAATAGAGGCGACCGTTGGTTTACATATCTCACAGCCATGACCGCTACCATGTTCAGTCAGTAATTCATCAAAGGTTTTGATGCCGTGCACACGAATCAGACTATATAAATCCTGACGAGAGTACGCAAAGTGCTCACACAAGTCATTGTTTACTTCAAAGCCCATGGCGGTGAGTTGGTAGCTGACCGTATCTTTGACCATAGGTGCGCAGCCACCACAGCCACTACCGGCACTGGTCACGGTTTTTACATCGCTGACGGAGTATGCGCCGTTTTCGACGGCCGAGCAGATAGCGCCTTTGGTCACGTTATAACAAGAACAAATCGTGGCAGTATCTGGCAGATTGTCGATGCCCATCACGGGTTTTTCGACATCTGTCTCTTATACACATCTGACGCTGCCGACGATA
>CAJXUF010000054.1 GCA_913061175.1 uncultured Psychrobacter sp. | reverse complement strand
GTCCAGCAGGCACGCGTACTGCTAGATCTTTGCCATCACCGCCGTACTCTAATAAACAGACACTGATATCTGGATTTTCAGTGAGTCGGCTGGCGAGCACGCAACCCGCCGAACCTCCACCGACGATGATATAGTCAAATGTTGTGTCAAATTCCATTTCATATTCCTTATAGCATCCATGCTAATTAAAATAGGGTACGCTTTACAGTAACTATTATTCTGCTGAAATAATAAAATAAAAATGACTCTGCGGTATCTGTTTGCGTCAATATCGTAGGACAAGCGAAGACTGTTATATTCGGTACATTAGGTAAAATTAATGCTACTTAATTTTGCACCAAACGACCTTATATCGCACAGATTTCTGAGCGTACGATAAAACGTTTACCTTCAGGAATTTCTAACGAAAAGCTCGCACCGCGGCCATTGACGACATCAATGGTGAGATCAGTATGCTGCCATAAATTGTACTGTGCCTTACCCATATAAAATGGACAGCCAGCAAGCTCACCAATCAGCACATCTTGACCACCTACTTTGAACTCTCCTAATGGATAGCACATGGGCGAGCTACCATCGCAGCAGCCACCTGATTGATGAAACATTAGCTCACCGTGCTTGGATTTCAATAGCTCAATTAACGCTTTACAAGACTCTGTTGCCTTAATTTTCATAATGATTTCCTTATCTTTAGAGAATATTAATGTAATCCATAGTTTTATTGAGTAAGAATGCAAAAAGTCGCATCTTTTTCTTTCACATCATTTATAGCATGTGATTGAAATCGATACGACCTGTCGTTCACGATTATACCTGCGAATCATTAAAGCAGTATTAAAATGTCAAAAGACATGTCTACATACTATAGTCAATCACAATCCGTCCCTCGATTTTACCGTCACGCATACGCTGAAAAATATCATTGATGTTCTCAAGTGGCTCAGCGGCAACAGTCGCTTTTACTTTACCTGCTGCTGCCATCTCTAGCGACTCTTGTAAATCCAGACGGGTACCAACGATTGAACCACGAATGGTGATACCATTCAAAACGGTATCAAAGATTGATACAGGGAAATCACCAGTTGGTAGACCATTACAGACTAAAGTACCACCGCGTCGTAACATACTTAATGCTTGATCAAATGCTTTGGTGGATACGGCTGTCACTAGTACACCATGAGCAGCACCGATCTCTTGTTGTAGGAATTCACCCGGATCAGTGTTTTTTGCATTGATAGTGACTTTTGCGCCCAGTTTTTTGGCAAATTCGAGCTTCTCGTCGTCAATATCAACAGCAGCAACATTGAGTCCCATGGCAATGGCATACTGTACAGCCATGTGACCAAGGCCGCCTATACCTGAAATGACAACCCAGTCGCCTGGCTTGGTGTCGGTCATTTTAAGACCTTTGTATACCGTGACGCCCGCACATAAAACAGGGGCAATCTCAATAGAGTCGACACTCTCAGGGATAATGCCAACATAGTTTGCATCTGCTAGTACATATTCTGCAAAACTACCATTTACGGAGTAACCAGAATTTTCTTGCTTTTCACACAAGGTTTCCCAGCCACCCAAGCAGTGCGTGCAGTGTCCACAAGCAGAGTAGAGCCAAGGCACACCAACGCGGTCACCTTCTTTAACGTGATGTACATTGTCACCAACGGCAGTTATAAGCCCGACGCCCTCATGTCCCGGAATAAAAGGTGGACTGGGTTTGACAGGCCAGTCTCCCTCAACCGCATGTAAGTCAGTGTGACAGACACCTGATGCCTGCATCTTAACGACGATTTGACCAGCGCCTGGCGTTGGTATATCTACTTCTTCAATTTCTAAGGGTTGCCCAAACTCATGTAGCACAGCCGCTTTCATTTTTTGACTCATATGGCGCTCTCTTATGGATTAATTTTATATGCATAGCACAATACCTCTGTGCTATGACGTTATCTATAAATTGTCGCGTTAAATCAAATCTTAAAAGAAACCCATTTTTTTAGGGCTATACGAAACCAGCATGTTTTTGGTTTGCTGATAATGATCGAGCATCATCAGATGGTTTTCGCGGCCGATACCTGATTGCTTATAGCCACCGAATGCAGCATGTGATGGATATAGATGATAGCAGTTGGTCCATACGCGGCCCGCTTGGATACCACGTCCGAAACGATAGGCTTTATGTACACTACGAGTCCAAACGCCAGCGCCTAGACCATATAGCGTATCGTTGGCAATTTGCATAGCCTCTTCGTCGTCTTTAAAGGTAGTGACAGCGAGCACAGGTCCAAAAATTTCTTCTTGGAACACGCGCATGTCGTTGGTACCTTCAAAGATAGTTGGCTTAACATAATAGCCGTCTGCTAAGTCGCCATCGTGTTTGGCTTGATCGCCACCGACTAGGACTTTTGCGCCTTCTTTTTTACCGATATCAAGATAAGATAGAATCTTCTCTAACTGATCTGAGCTGGCTTGCGCACCAATCATAGTCTCAGTATCTAGTGGATTGCCCATTTTGATGGCTTCAACACGGGCGATACAGCGTTTGATAAATTCGTCGTAGATGCTTTCGTGTACGAGTGCACGTGATGGGCAAGTACAGACTTCACCTTGGTTTAGGGCAAACATGACTAGGCCTTCGACCGCTTTGTCCAAGAAGTCATCGTCTTCATCCATGACATCAGCAAAGAAGATATTTGGGCTTTTGCCGCCAAGCTCTAGCGTCACTGGAATGATATTTTCGCTGGCGTACTGCATAATGAGGCGACCCGTTGTGGTCTCACCAGTGAATGCAACTTTGTTGATACGTGGGTTAGAGGCAAGTGGTTTACCAGCTTCAACACCAAAGCCATTGACGATGTTTAACACGCCTTTAGGTAAAATGTCAGCGATACCGATCGCTTCTAACATATATAGTATCGAAGCAGGCGTTTGCTCAGCAGGCTTCATAACGATACAGTTACCAGCGGCTAGAGCAGGGGCGATTTTCCATACTGCCATTAGAATAGGGAAGTTCCATGGGATGATTTGCCCGACAACGCCTAACGGCTCATGGAAATGATAAGCAACGGTGTCTTCATCAATCTGGCTGATACCGCCTTCTTGGGCGCGGATAGCGCTGGCGAAATAACGGAATTGATCGATGGCTAGCGGAATATCTGCCATCAAGGTTTCGCGTACAGGCTTGCCGTTTTCGTAGCATTCAGCAATAGCGATCGCTTCTAGATTGGCTTCCATGCTATCTGCGATTTTTAATAATAAATTGGCACGTTCAGCGACGCTGGTTTTGCCCCAAGCGTCTTTGGCAGCATGCGCGGCATCTAGGGCTTTTTCGATATCTGCTTCTTTTGAACGGGCGACTTGGCAAATGGTTTTACCATCGATAGGGCTTGGGTTGTCAAAGTACTCGCCATCGACAGGAGGGGTCCACTCACCATTAATAAAGTTATCGTATTTTTCGCGGAATTGGACGGGACTGTTTTCAGTATTGGGATAAGCGTATAACATTAACCACTCCTTGTTGTGTATTATGGTTATTTAAAATATGGTTACTTACGTATGACCATTTAAAAATACATTCTTGGTCTTCCTAACCAAGTTATCATCCTATCGTACTGAGCTTTTTAGCAGAACGATAATGACTTTTTATAATGATATATTTCGTATCGTATAACTTTAAGTTATGTGATATGAGTCGGTTAAAATGGTTCGCAAACGGTATGCAGCTGTTATAATTGTGAGCATCTATCTTGGCTTACTATGGTTATTGAATTAATCATGGCGGCTTTCCTTTTGTACTATTTCTTCTTCATAATATTGGTTGGTTTGGATCTATGCGTCAATCTTCTGCTCTTGATATCCTAAAAACAGGTCAAAACGTCTTTTTGACCGGCTCAGCAGGTTCAGGTAAGACTTATACTCTCAATCAATATATCGATTATTTACGCGCCCGCCGCGTCCCTGTTGCGGTGACAGCCAGTACGGGTATTGCTGCCACGCACATGAACGGTACGACGATTCATAGTTGGTCAGGTATAGGTATAAAAGATGAGCTGACTGATCGAGATTTGTCCACCTTGTCACGCAAACAGTTTTTAGCAGACAGATTGAAAGATACTGCGGTATTGGTCATCGATGAGATCTCGATGCTACATGCCAAGCAGCTTAACTTAGTCAGCCAAGTCCTCAAGCATATTCGCAAAAATGACAAAGCGTTTGGCGGTATTCAGGTCGTAGTCGCAGGAGACTTTTTTCAGTTACCACCGATTGGCAGTAAAGGTGAGACGAATCGTGAAAAGTTCGCGTTTATGTCTGAGGCTTGGCTCGATGCCAAGTTCCATATTTGCTATTTGTCTGAGCAGCATCGTCAAGTCAGCGATGCAGCCAATGGTGGTCTCGATTTAGACGATATTCTTAACCAAATCCGCCGTCAGGAAGTAACCTTTGAGGCGATTGCCGCTTTAGAAGCGACTTATGACCAAAGTGTCGATATCAAGCGTACGCGTCTCTATACCCACAATCTCAACGTCAATAAAATCAATGACAAAGAACTGGCGTCTCTAGATGGCGAGATGATGCGTTTTGAGGCGACGGCGACAGGCGATAGTAAGCTGGTAGAAACGCTAAAAAAGACCGTACGTACCCAAGACGAGCTGATTTTAAAAGTCGGCGCCAAGGTAATGTTTATCAAAAACAACGCTGAGCTTGGTGTCTCTAACGGAACGATGGGCGAGTTGATAGGATTTGCCGCTGTCAAAATAGACGATAAAGACAGTAGTGACGCGTTAATCGAAGACGATAGCAGCGATGACGTTGATGAGGATGCTACTGGCGAAAAAACGACAAAAGGTAAGAAGTCTGCTGCTAAGAAAGATAAAGAAAAACCAAAGTCGAAGAAACCAACGACCCAAAAAATGCCTGTCGTGCGGCTTAATTCAGGACGAGAGGTCATCGCTGAGCCTGAAGAGTGGATTATCGAAGATGAGACAGGTGACGTGCTAGCAAGTTACTTACAAGTGCCGCTCTGTCTGGCATGGGCGATTACCATCCATAAATCGCAGGGCATGACCCTCGATGCTGCTGAAATCGATTTGTCGCGTACTTTTGAGTTGGGACAAGGCTATGTAGCATTATCACGCCTCAAGTCGCTATCTGGGCTACAGCTGCTCGGTATGAACGACATGAGCTTGCAACTCGATCCATTGGCTCGCGGTGCGGATAAGCGGTTTTTGGTACTGTCTGAAGAAGCGGATGCTAATTATGCGATGTTAGATGAAGAAAGCATGCAGCAGGCACATGAAAAATTCGTCCTGAAGTCAGGTGGGACATTGAGCAAGTCGGTAATCGATGCTTACGCCACGCTACAAAAGAAGCGCCGCGAACAACAGCAAGCGAAAATCGATAAAAAACAGAAACTTGGCAATCAGGTCTCTGACAAATCAGACAGTACTCTACTTGCGACCAGAGTGTTGTTAGAAGAGAGTTTGACCATTGCGGAGATATCACAAGCGCGTCAGTTGTCGCAGTCGACTATTATGCGTCACATTGCTGACCTCAAATCACAAGACCCAAGTCTTGCCTGCGATCATCTGCGTCCAGATGATGAGGTAATGACAGCCGTTGGCAATGCCTATGTCGCTATTAAAGTCGCTAATAATCCAAATGACTTCAATGATGACGGTAGCATCAAGCTGCGTCCGATATATGATCATCTTAAGCAAAGCATTGACTACAATACCATTCGCCTCGCATTGATTTTTATCACCCCATAGTTTTGCTGCTTATAATTTTATAGCCTATAACTTTGTTACCTTTATTTTATAGGCTTTATTTCTGCTATTTCTTAGTATTCAGCAATCATTAGCGCACTCAACGTGATAACGCTCAGTTTTTACCCTCATTTATAGCGATACCCTTTATGTCCGATGTTATGCCTGATTTTTCGAGCGCTACTTATCAATTGACCTCTGACCCGATAGCGGCGACGTTCCGTACTACTGGTGAGCACACACAGCCACTGAGAGTCGCTATCAATGGCTTTGGTCGTATAGGGCGCAATGTACTTCGTGCTTTGTTAGAGCGCTTTGAAGTGTTGGGCCGTGCGATTCATGTGGTGGCAATCAATGACTTAGCGCCAGCGGATATATTGCTGCATTTACTCAAGTTTGACAGCACCCATGGCCGTCTCAGTCGATTAGGCGTAAATGCTGAGATTGTAGAAAGTGAGTCAGGTGATACGAGCAAGACCGAACTCTGTCTGACCAAAAACAATCTAACTTATTGCATCAATATGCTATCAGAGCCTGATCCCAAAAATTTACCTTGGCAGGCGCTGGGTGTCGATGTGGTTTTAGAATGTACTGGGCATTTTCGCTCGTATGAGCAGGCGACGCTACATATTGACGCTGGCGCGCAGCAAGTAATTATCGGTGCCGCGCCATTTGACGATGTGGATGCCTGTATCGTGATGGGCGTGAATACCGATGCGCTCACGCTTGAGCTGCCGATTATTTCTAGTGTTTCTTGTACCACGCAGGCATTGGTGCCGTTGATTGATACGCTAGATAAGGCATTTGGTGTGCAGTCCGCCATGATGACAGAGATTCATGCAGTTACTGCCGATCAGACAGTGCTCGATCAAGCACATCGAGATCCAAGACGGGCGCGCGCTTCTGGCTATAATATTATCCCAACGACGTCCAGTAGTATCGCTGCGACAGAACGAGTGCTACCAGCCATGGTTGGCAAGATAAATGGACATTCGATACGGGTGCCCACTATCGACGTGGCTGCGATTGATGTCACCTTTGTATTTGATACGCCAGATGTCGATGTCGAGACAGTGCGAGAGGTGCTCAAATCTGCCAGTCAGGCGCATTTGCATGACATCATGGCTTATACCGATGAGCCGTTGGTATCTAGTGACTTTATTCATCAGACTGAGTCGCTAATCATTGATGGTCAGCAGCTTATGCAAGTAGGTGGTCAATATAAGGTTTTTGCATGGTATGATAATGAATGGGGTTATGCCAATAGGCTGCTCGATATGTGCTTACATCTGGCCTCAAGCAAGCGATAATGCACCAATTTACAAGTATTCGAAAATTAATTGAATTTTTTTAGTTTAGGGGCTTGCATTATAAAATGATATCTATATAATGATGCACCAATGGAGACGTGGCAGAGCGGTTGAATGCACCGGTCTTGAAAACCGACAAGGGTTAATAGCCCTTCGAGAGTTCGAATCTCTCCGTCTCCGCCAAATTCGAAAAAGCCCCAATCATTGCTGATTGGGGCTTTTTTTATGGTATTGATAAAAGTATTAATTAGTACCTTTTATAAAATCCTCAATAGTAAGTTGTACAGCTACTTCACCAGTGAGTTTTCAAATTCGATTGTCTGATCATCTACTAAGGTAAGCATGCCTTTATTAATCTCGATAGTGATGCCACTAGCATTTTTGATAGCGCGCATGACATTGATATCCTCAATGCTGCTTTCAATAATGATTTTGCCAGACTGTTCTGGTGCGATAGGTGGATCAAACGTTGTCAAAGGCACATTAAAATTTTTGCCCTTTGTCAGGTTGGCATCCTTCATAGTTAGCGTCCCTTTAAAGCTTTTTATCGCGCTTTTGCCATGATTGGATAGCATAAACTGCATTTTGACTTGATTTAAGCTATCGCTATCACTGGTTTTCACAGGGAGCAGGGCGACAGAATACATCTGTGCAGTAGCGTGAGTCGCCTGACCTTTGACAATTGGGCTTTTCTTGCCCGTTGGGTTGTTTGGATGCAGACGCTCGTATTCACGCTGTTGTATTAGTGCTTGCTTGATAGTGGTGCGCGGCATGGCTCCTGATTCATAAGCGTCGCTCAATTTCATACGCAGCATATATCGGCTGAGTACTTGTTGATCGGCCTCAGACAACTGCTCAAAAGTTTGCCCTAATTTTTTTTGCCATTGGTCAGAATCTGTCGGTATGGTTGTTTTACTTGGATCAGTCTGCGGCGATGAGCAGCCAGTCGCAATCACTAGCATTGCTACCGTCATGGTTGAAAACAAAGTTTTGTTGAAACGCTGATGTAAGCCCGTCATCGTAACCCTCCTTGCAGATCTTTATTATGTTGAAACCTTATAAATAGTCGCGACTATATTCTTAATATACCTTGTTTAAACATCTGTTGTGTTTAATTATGGCTAACTAAAACTGCAAATATCGCAGAGTACTTAAAAAAATACGTACTATGAATAAGATGGAAACAGGACGTAACAAGAAGAGAGTTAGAGAAGAATCAGTAATACTTTAACTTTTATAACAGCCACAAAAAAAGACCAAGCTCGCGTTAGCAAACTTGGTCTTTTTTATTTTAATACTATCTAGCAGCGATACTATTAATTGTTTAATCGTTGTCTTGCAACTCAGATAGCGGATGAGTGATGTTATTATTATGCGTCACTACAATCGCTTCATCAATAATATGCTGACTAACGCCGCGCTTACGTAGCGTTTCGATGAATACTTCATCATGGGCAAGCGTATAATCCTGATGGTCACGATCCAAACCCTGACGAATATAAAGACGAATAAGCCCTTGAATGCGCTTAAAGCCCAAGTCTGATGACGTCGTTTCTAATAGGCCAATCATTTCTTCAGACAAACGAATACTAATCGGGCGCATGATTTTTTGCGGATGATCAGAAAACTTATTTTTTATACGTACAGGTATCATAATAAACCATTACTTTTAGTGAGTAAGAGCGAAGCACTCAAACAAAAACGAACCCAATCAAAACTAATCTTACCATACAACAAAAATGTCTAAAAGAACACCACAGCCGTGCTAATATTATTAGAAGTAAATATAAAAGACGCAACAATAAAAAAACCTCCATCAAATTATGATGAAGGTTTTTAGTATATGGCTCTCCAACCTGGGCTCGAACCAGGGACACACGGATTAACAGTCCGTTGCTCTACCAACTGAGCTATTGGAGAATAGGCTGTAAGTGTTTAATCGCTTACAACGAGCCTTAGAAGTCTCTAACGAGTTCTTGCTAAGTGGGGCGTATTCTAGCAAAGTTAAAAAATACGTCAAGCCTTTTTTTGCATAATTAGTAAAAATTGTCATTTTAATGATGAGATAGCGTGTTTTTCCTAGTTATGCCCAAGACTCGCGTAAAAAAGACGCCCTATAGAATGTATAGGGCGTCTTTTTTATGAACAGCGGTAAGACTCGTTGCTTTTTACGATTTATTCAGCAACGTCTAAGTCAGCCACTGCTTTTTCGATACGCGATAGGGCATCTTTCAACGTTGCCTCATCAGTCGCGTACGAGATACGCATATAGCCGCCAAGACCGAACGCATCACCAGGTACGACTGCTACGCCTACTTTGTCCAATAACCATGCTGAGAATTCAGTACATGATGACAGGCCAGCCGCTTTAATGAGCGGTACGATATTTGGGTATACATAGAATGCGCCATCAGGGCGTAGGCAGGTAATGCCTTTAATGGCATTTAGACCATCTACGACTAGGTCACAGCGCTTCTCAAAGGCGGCTACCATTGGCTCTAGTACGCTCTGATCACCACTAATAGCAACTTCGGCAGCCACTTGGCTGATTGACGTCGGGCATGAGGTAGATTGTGACTGTACCTTTTTCATCGCGCCGATTAGCTTAGCAGGGCCACCCGCATAACCGATACGCCAACCTGTCATCGCATACGCTTTAGACACACCGTTCAAGATGATGGCGCGATCTTTTAGCTCAGGTGCCGCGTTTAAGATATTGTAGAACTTATCGCCTGTCCAGCGGATGTGCTCGTACATATCGTCTGAAGCTACATAGACTTGCGGGTGCTTTTTCAATACTTCAGCGATGGCCTTTAGCTCATCTAACGTATAAATCATACCTGTTGGGTTAGATGGGCTATTTAATACTAATAATTTAGTCTTGTCAGTGATCGCTTCTTCTAGCTGCTCAGGAGTAATTTTGAAATCTTGCTCAGCTGGGCATTTGACGATGACTGGCACGCCTTCTGCGATGATAACCATGTCAGGATAGCTGACCCAGTATGGCGCTGGAATGATGACTTCGTCGCCAGGATTGATAAATGCTTGGGCAAGGTTAAAGAATGACTGCTTACCACCGACCGATACTAGGATTTCGTTTGGCTCATAGCTGATGTCGTTGTCGCGCTTGAATTTCTCGATGATGGCTGTTTTTAGCTCTGGCGTACCATCGACAGCTGTATATTTAGTAAAGCCATCATTGATTGCATCGATTGCTGCTTTTTTGATGTGTTCAGGGGTGTCAAAATCAGGTTCACCAGCGCCCAAACCGATAATATCTTTACCAGCTGCTTTTAGCTCTTTGGCTTTATTGGTAATTGCTAGCGTAGGTGATGGTTGGATGTTGTTGACGCGGTCAGACAGTTGCAACTCGCTCATGAGAGATCCTTTTTTATATGAGGGTGGGGTTGGTGGAAATCTGATATTAATTATATTTTATTGTAACATGCTGATATTGAGCTGTCTGATAACGCTAGTAACAGAATATTGTGTCGTTGCTTGTGATAGCAGGGTACTTGTGGAAATGACAAATAAAACGCTGAGATTAACCTTAAGTCTATACGATTGCGAAGACACAACAATAAACCTGTAGCCGACCACTATAATTATTTAGATTTGTTAAATAAAATGGCTTATAGCTTAATGAAATGCGCCCAATGATATCTGCGAAGAATAACGATAATTAATAGCTAGTTGCTATCAAAGGTCTAAGGTTTTATTAGGTAATCAGTTTAAGCCCATTAATTCCATCTTATGAAAATACTTAAAAAGATAAAAATACTCAAAAAGGATATTTACGATGACAGATTCTACTGAAAAGTTGCATATTCTCATTACTGGGGCGACGTCAGGCATTGGTAAGCAGTTGGCAAAAGACTATCTGCTAGCAGATCATCATGTATATGCAGTTGGCCGTGACGACGAAGCGTTGGCTGAACTTCAGGCGTTAGGTGCAGAAACGATTGATTTAGACCTCATGGATCGAGAAAAAGTCATCGAAGCTTTTGAAAAAATCGACAATGTCGATCTAGCAATTTGCGGTGCTGGCATGTGCGAGTACTTAGATATGCCGAA
Organism: uncultured Psychrobacter sp.; assembly: GCA_913061175.1. Classification (GTDB taxonomy): domain Bacteria; phylum Pseudomonadota; class Gammaproteobacteria; order Pseudomonadales; family Moraxellaceae; genus Psychrobacter. The sequence continues at coordinate 5,248 of CAJXUF010000054.1, read as the reverse complement.
CTTTGATAGCAGTGTCTTTATGAAAGTCATGTCGGTCAATATGGGTACGTTGTCTCATGCGATAGAGGGAGTGCTGCCAAAGCTAATCGCTTCAAAAGGTCGCTTGGTCGGTATCGGTTCAGCGTCTGCTTATGTGCCTTTTGCGCGCGCTGAAGCCTATGGTAGCTCAAAAGCTGCTATCCATTATCTAATGAAGACACTACAGATTAGCCTTGCTCCGCATGATGTGTCAGTTAGCTTAGTCGTGCCTGGTTTTGTGGAAACACCGATGACCAAGCAGAATGACTTTCCAATGCCATTTATCCAAACGCCAGCGCAGGCCAGTCAAGCCATACGCGATGGTATCGAAAGCGGGCATGATGTGATTGAATTCCCAAAAAAACTAACTATGCCATTAAAAGCCTTAGGTACGTTGCCTGATTTGGTCTGGCAGCAAGTTAGCGAAAAACTTAATAAAAAATAATCTACTATCAATAGAACTCTTAACCATCATACCGACAGAAAAATACAGAAGGGAATGCTTTTATGCCGTTTACTCGTTTCAAGCGTGCAAGTAACCAAAAAAATGCTACCGATGCTGCAACAGATTCTGACCATCAGACTGCCCAAAAACGTATCGCTATCATCGGCTCAGGTGTATCAGGACTGACATGTGCCCATTATTTAGGTACGAAACATGATGTGACGGTATTTGAAGCCAATGATTATATCGGCGGGCATGTAAACACGATTGATGTGGCACTACAAGACGGTAAAAAAGCAAAGAGTAGCAATGTAGAGAGTAGTGCAATAGATACAGGATTTATTGTTTTTAATGAGCGCACATACCCGAACTTCTTTCGTTTGCTTCATGAGTTGCAAGTGCCGTTTCAAGCAACGGACATGAGCTTTTCTGTCAAAAATACTGCACGACATTTTGAATACAATGGTCATACGCTCAACACTTTATTATCACAGCGTAAAAACGTACTTAATCCAAAATTCTGGCAGTTTATCAAAGATATTCTGCAGTTTAATAAGCATATCAAACAGCTACGCCAAGATTATGATAGCGCACGCTCTCAAGGACAAGATGTCAGTAGCTTTGCAGAGCAAACGCTCGGCGGTTACTTAGCACAAAAGAAATACGGTCAGCTATTTACTGATAACTATCTACTGCCAATGGTCTCGGCTATATGGTCAACCAGCCTAGATGAAGTACAAGACTTCCCATTGGTGTTTTTTGCACAGTTCTTTGACAATCATGGCTTGCTCGATGTGGTCAATCGTCCGCAGTGGTTTACGATAAAAGGAGGCTCTAAACAGTACGTTAATAAATTAGTGCCACGCTTTATCAAAGCGGGTGGCAAGATACGAGTCAATAGCCCAGTACAATCTGTAGTTCGTGATGGCGAGCAAGTGACTTTGACGGTACAGAATGCTTTGACAGTGCAGGATAAAGGTAACGCTGACAACCGTAGCGAAAATCTTGTATTCGATGAAGTTATATTTGCTTGTCATGCAGATACCGCACTAAAGATTTTAAAGGATGCGAGCACCGATGAATCTGAAGTATTAGGTCATTTCCGCTTTACCAAAAATACGGCTGTACTGCACACCGATACCAGTGTTTTACCTAAGAAACCACTGTCATGGGCAAGCTGGAATTACTTAATAGATGAAACAGTTTCAGGCAGTGCTAAGGATGAGCAAGGGGCGGGAAATGCACAGATACCTGCAAAGCCAGTGCTGACTTATCACATGAATATCCTGCAACGCTTGACCAAAAAACATAATTATTTGGTCACCCTAAATCCAGCTGTAGACAACAAAAGCGTCGATGATAAACAGATAGTTAAGAGCATAGATTATAGTCATCCAGTGTTCGATCTTGCGATGATTGAAGCGCAGACTAAATGGTCGAGTATCTCAGGTAACGGTTCGCACACACATTTCTGCGGAGCTTATTGGTTTAATGGCTTCCATGAAGATGGCGTACGCAGTGGATTACGCGTCTGTCAGGCGCTTGGTCTTGATATTGATATAAAAGATGAGGTTGATCCAGCTCATTTACCTGATGCTGATAGCGCGCATACGCCGTTTCGTTATAAAGACTTGCCTATAAAAGCGGATACCAAATTACGTAAGCTGAATAAGCGTGAAGTCACCATAGCGACGACCAATCAGGAACTGGTTGATTATGCTGATCGTCTGCAGAATTCAGCTGATGATATGAGCCAATATAAGAAACGTGGCTTATTCGGTCGCCGTAAAACCAAATAATATGACGATTAACGCCATTATGTATTCTAAGTGTTTTGAAAGATTTGCCATACGAAAAGCACACCGTTACACAAGAGACTATTTATGACCACGTCCGCTCAAGATGCCAATGCTACGCCAAATCATGGGTCTTCTTATGATACAAATGCATTGCCGCATCAGCTGTTTGAGGGTACGACATGGCATAGTCGGCTGCTACCTAGTGTGAATAAATTCGTTTACCCTTATCGTTATTGGGGCGTCAATATTAGCGCACTAGCGAAGGGACAAGAACTTCCTGAAATTAGTACGGCAGCATTTGATGAGAGCAAAGTTTTAGGGAAGTTACCATTACGTAAAGTATTACCGAAAAAGCTGCTAGCGAAAGGTCTGCCTCTATTTTCAGCAAAGAAAAAGGCGCTACAACGTTTCTGTGCTGATGACTATCTACAGCATACTGACCTACAGATTACCAATAGCCTAATCAATGATAAAAGTCTTGATAACCATGTACAGTCTATTCAAGCACTAGAAAAACGTCTAAGCCAAGCATTTGAAAAACATGCAGGAAGCGCGCCTCAAGGCGATATGTTGGGATTACTTGTCTGCCGTAATGCGGGCATGTACTTTAGTCCAGTTAATTTTTACTTGGGGTTTGATGCGCAGCAGACGCCAACTCATCTGCTGGCTGAAGTGTCTAATACGCCATGGGACAAGCGTCATTACTACGGGTTTTTGTTAGAAGGAGAGAATACTGAGTTCTGTCATGACAAGGACTTTCACGTATCACCTTTTAACCCTATCGATCAGCTGTACCGCTGGCAGGTTACGGTAAAACGTATAAAGACAGACGAGCAACTTAATACTGGCTTACAAGTGCGTATTGCTATCAATATCAGTGATGAGCGCGGTGAAGTTCTAAAAACTGGTATAAAGATATCAGGCGTACCAATGACAGAAGAGGCTGTTCGTCATAGCTTGCGAAAAAACCCTCTGATGAATATGACATCATTAACCCGTATTTATTGGCACGCGTTCAAACTGTTTGCTATCAAAAAGGTTCCCTATGTCAATTACGACGAAACACTTGCTGATAGCAACCAAAGTGATGGCAAAACTAAAAGATAATATAATCACGCAACTCTAGGTGGTTTGATTGTATTTTTTGATCATATTTAAGGTAAAAAATTGCCTTGAACTACTCATCTTAATAAAACTATCTACCGAAACAACCGCTTATCTTAAGTGTATAAAAGGATATCGAAACAATGTCAGTACGACCGACCGAACGTAAGCCTACAACAAGACTAGAGAAGATCAATGCGCGCATTAGTCAGACGCTTAGTGACAGTGCTCTTTTGCAACCTGTCAATAACGGCGTGAGTACTCTGGCAAGAAAAGCGGTATTTGAAGCGCTAAAACGGGTCCGCTTCGGTGGTATAACGGTCATTGAGGACTTTGAAGGTCAGTCTGTTGACACCCATCGTTTTGGCAATACCTCATCAAATATAAAAAGTAGCTCGGCAGTCGGTCGTCATGCATTGCAAGTGACTTTGACTATTCATAATACCAGCGTCTATCGTCAGCTGTTGTTTGGTGGCTCTATCGCGTTGGCAGATAGCTATATCAATGGGGATTGGGATACAGATGATCTGACGGGATTAATACGCTTGGCCGCGCGAAATCTAGCGGTACTCAATAAATTAGAGAACCGCTTTGCAGGCATCAGTAAGACGTTTGAAAAAGCCAAGCATCAGTTGCGTAGCAATGATCAATCAGGATCAAAATCCAATATCCTAGCGCATTATGACTTGGGTAATGACATGTATCAGCGCTTCTTGGATGAGACAATGATGTATTCATCTGCCGTATACAAAAATCCTGAGGCGACGCTTGCCGATGCGCAGCAGCATAAGCTGGCGCTAATATGTAAGCGCTTACAATTGAGCGCTGATGATCATGTGATCGAGATCGGTACGGGTTGGGGCGGCTTTGCCATTTACGCAGCCGAGCATTATGGCTGTCACGTAACGACGACGACTATCTCTGATGCACAGTACAGCGAGGCGCAGGCGCGGGTCGAGGCGGCTGGCTTATCAGACAAAATTACTTTGCTCAAGCAGGACTACCGTGAGCTCACAGGACAGTTCGATAAGCTTGTCAGCATCGAGATGATTGAGGCGGTCGGTCATGAGTATCTGCCAACGTTTTTTGCAAAGTGTAATGATTTGCTTAAACCGACGGGACTTATGGTATTACAAGCTATCACCTTTAACGATCAGAATTATGAGGACTACATAGATTCGGTCGATTTTATCCAGACGCATATTTTCCCAGGGGGCTGTCTGCTCTCCAATCAAGAGCTCAATACGCAGTTCACTGAGCAGACTGATATGGTCATCAAACAATTGCATGATTATGGCTTTGATTATGCGCATACACTCAGAGACTGGCGCAACGCTTTTATGTCGCAGCGCGAGGAGATTAAAGCGCTTGGATATGATGAGGCTTTTATTCGCTTGTGGGAGTTTTACTTCTGTTACTGCGAGGGTGGGTTTTTGGAGCGTACGATAGGTGTGGTACAGCTAACGGCAGTAAAACCTGACAATATCGATATCTTGCATTTCTCCGATGTTCCTGCGGTAGAGACTTATCGCTGATAATGATGAAGAACATAGAGTAATAGGCTAACCTTAGCTACTAAAGCATTTGGCGCGGGCTTAACGAATAGATAATAGAGCAGTAACTAAATGCTATCTGGATGATCTTTAGTTTTGATTAAAATATGAGAATATAATAAAAGGATTTGATTATGGGTTATGTCTTTATTTATCTAGCTGCTGTTATCATATTTTTGGCCGTTGATGCCGTTTGGCTGACGACGATGAAAGGCGCGTTTTATGAAAAGCGTATCGGTCACCTGCTCGCCGATGAACCAAATATGATAGCAGCTGGCGTGTTCTATATCTGTCTCTTATACACATCTCCGAGCCCACGAGACGGACTC
>CAJXUF010000053.1 GCA_913061175.1 uncultured Psychrobacter sp. | reverse complement strand
TCTACACACTGCATATCGTCGGCAGCGTCAGATGTGTATAAGAGACAGGTACAAGCGCGCAAGGACAGGCGATTAGCAATAGTGCAAAACCACGATATAGCCAAGTCGACCATTCACCTCCCATCGTTAGCGGTGGAACAATAATAACCAGTGCGGCAATCGCCATCACCGCTGGGGTATAATAACGACTGAATTTTTCAATAAAGCGGGCAGTAGGGGCTTTAGAGGTTTGCGCTTGCTCTACCAAATTGATAATGCGTGCAATGGTGTTGTCAGCAGCTGTCTTTTGTACACGGATTTGCAGCGCCCCATCCATATTGATTGATCCTGCAAATACTGCATCGCCCATGTCTTTAGCAACGGGTATGGATTCGCCAGTGACAGGTGAGTCATCAAGACTAGAGCTACCTTGAACAATGACACCATCAGCAGATACTTTATCGCCAGGACGTACCAATACCAGATCATTGATCTGTAATGAAGCTGCAGGAACGTCATGTTGTCCGCCTTGTGCATCCAGTAAAATCGCAGTCTTTGGCACCAATGATGCCAATGCCCTGATACCAGCACGGGCACGATCTGCTGCCACACCTTCTAACAATTCACCGACTGAGAACAAAAAGACAACCGCCGCCGCCTCTTCAGCTTCACCAATGATAAGTGCACCAATTGCCGCGATAGACATCAGCATTTCAATAGAAAACGGGGTGCCTGTCATCGCTAGGGCTAAGGACTTTCGGGCAAAAGGGAAAACACCCACAATGACGGCAATAGCAAATGCCCACATGCCATAATCAGGAAAAAGTAATGCCAACGCGTAGGCGACGCTCATCAAGACGCCGAGACCAACCACTTGCTTACCTTTTCTGGTTTGCCACCAACGCTGTTGCTGCGTATCTAATAGATTATCACTAATGCTGTCTGCTGCGTTTGCTTGATCAGTAGTGGCAGATATGCCAAAACCCAAACGCTTGATGGTATTTTCAATATCGCTGCACTGAGTATCTGAATCAGGGGCAAGCGATAGCTCTAACTTTTCAGTCGCAAAATTAAGCTGTATATCAGAGACACCGGGCATACGTGCTAATGCGGTTTCGATCTTTCTGACACAACTGGCACAGTCCATACCTTCAATACGATATTGCATAATAAACTGCCTCATTATAAGAATTCATTTGATAACGCTATTGTGAACCCTCTAGTGGCTTCAGAGTCAAGGCCGTTTATATGCAATGGTATAAACTTGATTTACTTAGAGCTAAACCTTATAGTCACTTTAATGTTTTCAATTTTGAAATGACTTTGATTTAACTTTGAGAGAACTGTGAGATAACGATGCTAATAAAAATCGGAGAGCTTGCTAAGCGTACAGGCGCTACAGTAGAGACCATTCGCTATTATGAAAAAGAAAAGTTATTACCAGAGCCTGCGCGTAGTGAAGGGAATTATCGCTTATATCGCGAAAGTCATATCGAGCGTCTACAGTTCGTTCTGCACTGTCGTACACTCGATATTACGTTGGATGAAGTACGGACTTTACTTAAGTACTGGGAAGAGCCTAGCAGAGATTGCGCTGATGTCGATACCTTGTTGGATGAACATATCCGCACTGTAGAAACACGTATAGAAGAGCTAAAGCAGTTAAAAAAACACTTAAGTGTTTTGCGGCAGAAATGCGTCAGTAGCGCACCAGCGAAGTCATGTGGCATATTAAATGCGCTTGCTGATCATTCTTGTCATGAAAATTCGCCATATGGCTCACAGTAAATACTATCTGAATAGCTGCAAATAATTAATGCTTATTCATCGCTATAGATAGTGTCTCTGCTGTCTGATAATTACTATGCCACCATTTCACTTTATCTATTTAAACTGATTCTAATGACTTGGTTAAACAGATTCTAACGATTTGGCCTCTTCAAAAAACGCAAACCATAGACGCCTACCCTCTTCATTAATACGTCGCACCGTTTCAAAATACTTTTGCCGTGCTTCTTCATCTACTAAGGGAGCAGGAAGTAAGGGGTCAAAAACAACACTGCGGATACCTGCATCTCCAAGCATGAATATTTCTCGAAGCGCTACATGGGAGGGCAATTCGTCCAAATCACTTAGCCAGTCGGTGAGCTGCTGCGACTTTTCCTTATAATGCTTTTCAAGATGCATGTCTGACCAAAGCGCTCGTGCTTTTTTCTGCCTAACCTCATCAAATTCATTGGCTTTAAAAACTGCAGCTTCCTCTTCTAAGCCCAAGTCCAATAGACGCTGACGGACGACATCAACACCGCCTAGTAAATTATTGGGACGCAGATAAAGCCCTTTATCAAGTTCACGAAACCCCAATAATGATAAAGCACGAGCACGGGCACGCAGCACTTTACGATCACTGCGAGGTAATCCACCGGTCGCTACCGCTATCCATGAACCATCGGATTTTATCGTTCTTTTATCTGCTGTTTGCCATAAGGCCACATCGGCGCCCAATTTTTGAGCTTTCGGTCCGAGTTTGTAGGTGGCAGGACCAATCGACTCAGCAAGATCCGCTTGGATCAAACGAGCCAGCGTCACACGTATACTATTTTCTGTCATACCAAAAATAGAGCCTGCCAGCACTGCTTCGGAAGCACTAAGTGTGTTTGCCTCTGCCACCATAAGTAAGCGTAAAAGCAATAAACGAGGCGTTGGTTTGTTCATATTACACCTATTGACGGAATTATTTTTTATATGTAATACTGATCGTAGGAATTACTAAACTACTGAAACTTAGTAAATGACATTTAAAATCAAGGAAGATAATCATCATGTCAATTGTAAATCAATTTAAGACCCATGAGGTGCAGAATCAACCTTTTGCCTTAGCCAATTATAATGCATGGGAAACAGATGCAGCGCTCAAAGAAGCTGTCGCACGAGAGGGTGCTGCTTGGGCAGAAAATCACTTAAAAGAGTTTGGCGCACTGACTGGTGGAGATCTGATCAACAGCGGATTCTTAGCCAACGAAAACAAGCCTAAATTACGCAACTTTGATAGCTATGGTCGGCGTATAGATGAAGTAGAGTTTCATCCGGCTTACCATGATCTGATGCGTGCAGGAATGAAATACGGCATGAGCAATTTTGCTTGGCGCAATGAAGAGCGTGATAGTGCTCATGTGGCTCGAGCGGCAGTCATGTATCTGGGCTCACAGCCTGAGGCTGGGTTTGGTTGTCCCATGTCTATGAGCTATGCCGCTATCCCTGCCCTACGCCATTCGCCAGCGCTGGCCAAAAAATGGCTGCCCAAGCTATCATCTGAACACTATGATCCGCGCAGCTTGCCCATGGAAGAAAAGCTAGGCTGTACGATGGGTATGGGCATGACAGAAAAACAAGGTGGATCAGATTTACGTCGCAATACGACTAGGGCCACACGACAAGAAGATGGCTCTTATGAAATCATTGGGCATAAATGGTTTTTCTCAGCGCCAATGTGTGATGCTCATCTCGTCTTGGCTCAATCTGACAGTGGACCTAGTTGTTTTTTAGTACCACGCTTTCGGCCTGATGGGACACGCAATGCCGTACAAGTTCAACGCTTAAAAGATAAATTAGGAGATTGGGCAAACGCTTCCTCCGAGGTGGAGTTTCAAGGCGCATTCGGTGAGCTAGTGGGCATTGAAGGTCGCGGTATCCCGACCATTATTGAGATGGTCGCGCTAACCCGACTTGACTGTATGATCGGCTCCTCAGCCCAAATGCGCCAAGCGATCGTCCAAGCGATTCATCACACCAGTCAGCGCGAAGCCTTTGGTAAGTTATTAGTCAACCAACCTATCATGCGTAATGTGCTGGCAGACTTAGCCTTAGAGTCCGAAGCAGCTCTAGCCCTAACAATGCGTATTGCGCGCGCTGTTGATAGGATAGTAACAGATCCTCATGAATCCGCGCTCGCTCGTATTGCTACTGCAATTGGGAAGTATTGGATATGCAAACGCGCCCCCGTTCTTATCAATGAGGCACAAGAATGTTTGGGCGGTAATGGCTATGTCGAAGAGACTATTATGCCGCGCCTGTACAGGCAAGCGCCGCTAAACTCAATCTGGGAAGGCAGCGGCAATGTGCAGTGTCTAGATGTGCTACGTGCCTTAAAAAAGGAGCCAGAGACTCAGAGAGCTTTATTTAAGGAATTGCAACAAGCAGCAGGAAAAAGTGCTGATTATGATGCAGAGTTAAACCTGCTGATAGAGCGATTTGAGGACACGCAAACCTTGGAGTTCCGTAGTCGCTATGTGATTGAGCGCCTAGCATTGATGCTACAGGCTTCGATACTACTACAGACTGAACATACGGAGATCGCTCAGGCATTCTGTCGTTCTAGGATTGGGAATGAGCATGGGCTAGCCTTTGGTACATTAAGTCCTGATGCTCCTGTAGATTTATTGATCGAACGGGCAGCTGGCGCGACCAAAGCAGTTCTCTAGCTAGGTATATTTATATGTATCAAATAGTCTTCTACTCTTGATGTCAGTCACTTTCTTCTCAGCCATAACTGGCTAAATAACGGTCACAGGAAGCTCTAAAAAAGGCGCTTCTGAATTACAGAAACGCCTTACCGAATAGTCGTTCGAATATTAAATTGCTTAAAATATTTCATCGTTTCGCAGAGTGAAAACCTCATAGCCGTCAGAAGTAACCGCAATTGTGTGCTCCCATTGCGCAGATAGCTTTTTATCATTGGTGATTACGGTCCAGCCATCTTTTTTGACTTTAACTTTGGCTTTACCTTGGTTGACCATCGGTTCAATGGTAAATGTCATACCTTCTTGTAGGACTAGGCCTTTTCCTTGATGTCCGTAATGCAAAACTTGTGGTCCTTCATGCATTTCGCGTCCAATACCGTGGCCGCAATACTCTCGCACTACAGAGTAGCCGTGCTGCTCAGCGTAACTTTGGATGGCATGGCCAACATCGCCTAACGTTGCTCCAGGTTTCACCACTCGTATTCCTTCCCACATAGCTTCATAGGTCTGATCAACCAAGCGTTTTGCAAGGGGCAACACCTCACCTATCAAATACATTTTGCTAGAATCAGCGATAAAACCCCCTTGTTCTAGGGTAATATCCACATTCACAATATCACCCGATTTGAGTATTTGCTGCTCTGAAGGAATGCCATGACAGACCACGTTATTAACTGAGGTATTCAATGCATATTGGTAACCATACTGACCCTTACTGGCTGGACGTGCACCTAGCTGATCGACAATATAGTGCTCAGCAAGGTTATTGATCTCCATCGTAGAAGTACCAACTGTAATTTGCTCATCAAGATAATCAAAGACAGAGGCGAGAAGTCGCCCAGACTCGCGCATGATTTCCAATTCTGCTGCATTTTTAAGTATGACCTTATCCATCTATAAGGTTCCTTACATTGACATCAGCTTGTCTCATTTGCTCATTGATAATTTGGTTGTAAGACATATTAGGGTTGGCTTCAGCGAGCATGCCTATCTTCATCCAATATTCAGCTTGTGCGTTGATGGAGCGCACCATGACGGCACTTGCTTTACGAATATCTTCATGCAGTTCATCATCAATTTTCACAATTCCCATAAAAATACCTTAATATACGAAACGTATATGAATCGTATATCTATTTTTGTATGGTTGCAAGAAATAACGTATCGCTCAACCTCGATTTCCTTATATTGAAATCATGTGAATTCAACTATAGCTTGAGACTGATAGCAAAAAACCACCTTGATAGGTGGTTTTTTGCTGATTTTATTGTTCAGAACTGGTGTAGTCAGCTTTTAGAAAGTTCTATTTAAAAAATCATATGAGCACACACCGCAATGATTGGTAATGAGATGATTGTTCTCAATAGAAAAATGACTAATAATTGAAAAAAGCTCACTGGGATTTTTGTCCCTAAAATTAATCCCCCTACTTCTGACATATAGATCAATTGAGACACTGACAAGCAAGCAATGACAAATCGAGTTAACTCAGACTCTATTGAAGAACCGATAATAGCCGGCAAGAACATATCTGCAAAACCTACCATGATCGTTTTTGACATTTCTGCGGCAAACGGTATGTTCAATAACTCTAAGAATGGAATAAAAGGCATACCTAAATAATCAAATACAGGTGTTTCTTCTGCAACGATTAAACCCATCGTTCCGATTGCCATAACGACAGGCAATATCCCAATCCACATATCCAAAATATTTTTTAGTCCATCTCTTAAGAAAGTAAGAAAACTTGGACTCTTATCTGCTTTTTGGACAGCTTTATGTAAACTGTGGGTGAATAACGTTTTCCCTTCGGGAATGGTTTCATGATCTCTATCACTGTTTTCGATAGTATAAGTATCTTCAATTCTAGATAAAGGCAATAACCTTGGTACTATGAGAGCACAAACAATCCCGCATAAAGCAACGACCCCAATCATATTGATAAAGTAGCTCTCAAGCTTAACCTGAGAGATGACAACCAAACAGAATGTAATCGACACTGCTGAAAAACTTGTCGCAATAATTGCCGCTTCTTTTTTGGTATAGAACCCACCTTCCAATTGTTTATCGGTTAATAAAACTCCAATAGTGCCATCGCCCAACCATGACGTTAGACAATCTACAGATGACCTACCTGGTAAGCCAAATAAAGGTCTCATCACTTTACTTAGTAGAACCCCAAAAAATTCTAATAAGCCAAAATCAAGCAATAAAGGTAGCAGCAATCCAGCCAAGAAAAATACGATAAAAAGTATAGGCATTAATTCATATAATATTAAGCCGCCAATATTGTCTGAATATATTGCCTCAAACCCAAATTTAAAATAGGTCACGACAACGAAAAATGCACCAAGCATCCTAATAATAAGCCAAGGCGTTGTAACGTTTAATAAATTATTTAGAAACGCATTCTTCAGAATAAATGCAGGTTTCATGATTTTAGTATATAAGGTACAACATAAGGTAATCATGATTGAGGTGACAACCAATAGCGGCAAAAGGTCACCGATATAACCCTGTATATAATCCTTCAATACAGATATAGGAATGGTAAATCCTTCTGCATAAGTGACAAACTTACCATCCACATACGGAATTGGAAATACGAAAAGCATCAAACCTATAATAGATGGTATAAAGAACTTCAAAAACTGTCTGATATTGATACCGCTAACATCTCGACTTGCAGCGCTGGCTTTAATAATGTCCATATTATTTTTACTCGCAGTCCCTTTTTAACCAACCTAAAGAAGGTTTTAACAAACCCCTTTAGGCTAGATTCTTTTACTCATTTTAAATATTCAGTACTAGTAATTGCTCAAAAGTGTGTGGGTCACTTTTTCTAAAATTTTAAATATTCTGGTCGAGTCATCTTTTGAGTTGTTATACAAAGGATTTATCTCTGCCATCTCCCAGCAGCATACTTTCTTGTTCTTAATTAACTCTATGTTAAGTTGCATCGCTTGCTCGTATGACAGGCCATTCATTGCAGGCGTACCGGTGCCTGGCACATATAAAGGATCGACACTATCAACATCAAATGACACGTAGATATGATCGCAATATTCTAGTTTTTTGAAGATTTCCTCTACGGTAGAACTGATGCCTTTTTGGGTTATCTCAGCCACGCTATATAAAGGGATTTTATGTCTTCTAATTAGATCCATCTCTTCTTCTTGATAATCTCTAACCGCACAAAACACCACATTTTCTGGCTTAATTGATGGCTCGCTCGATGCCATAAATTTCAACTTTTCCCAATACTCTTTTTCTTTTTCAGAAAGCTCGTTACGCTGACATTCCAAATTATCGATTGCACAAGCCATTGCCAAAGGCATGCCATGCATATTTCCTGATCCGCTGGTATATGGTGAGTGAAAATCGGCGTGTGCGTCTATATAAACCACGCCAATTTCAGCATCAGGATGCGCCATTTTTAGACCATGCATCGTGCCTGCGCAGCTAGAATGATCACCTGCAATAACAATCGGAAACTGATTCTCATTTCTTATATCTTTGATTTTATGCGCCAATTTAGAAATAACAGGCTCAATTACATCAGCGTATTTTGCATGCTTAAATGATGACTCTTCTTCATGTATATATTCATTTTTTATACTATCAAGTTGCAATTTTTCATAGTAGTCTGCATTCATCTCTTTTGATGACGCGCGCAATGCATCAATTCCTAGTGAAGCGCCTTTTTTATGCCCTGCAACATCTGAATAAACTTCTACTATTCGCACGTTTTTCATTAAATCATTCATTATTTTGTCTCTATTAAATAAAACAATTTTTTCATCATTTGAGTCCAAAACTGGCATTGAACTCCTATTTTTCTATATTCAAACTACTTATGATGCGGCCATCGCTTCGTTCGTCTCTAGGCTACGATCTTTGCTATGAGCTTTGACTACCGAATAGAGGTTTTTAGGGTCTTGTTGCTGAGGAATCAAGTCAAGCAGCTCATATGCGTCTTGCTTTTTGATCAAATCACGCAAAAATACCAAAGCCGTAAAGTCTTCTGAGGCAAAACCAACACCATCAAATACAACCAAGTTATTTTCATTGGTGCGTACTGCTTTTTCACCATTTACGATGCGGTGAAACTCTGTCACAGGAAAATCCTGAGAGAGCTGTTGAATGTCGCCTTCAATACGGGTTTGCGGTTCAAACTCCACAATCACATGAGCGGCTCTTAACAGGATGTTGGCATCCAGCTCCGTTTTGCCAGGACAGTCACCACCGATAGCATTGATATAGACACCTTTTTTGACCATATCATCACGAAGAATCGTGGCGTTTTTCTTATCTGCGGTACAGGTAGTGATGATATCTGCACCTTCAACTGCTTCTTCTACCGTTTTGCAGATAGTAATCTCTAGGCCTGAATCGGCAAGGTTATGCGCTACTTTTTCAGACGCGGCTGAATCGACATCATATAAACGCACTTTTGAGATACCCACGACTGCTTTCATACCCATTGCTTGGAACTCACCCTGAGCACCATTACCGATGAGCGCTAAAGTCTGGGCGTTTTTGGGCGCACAATGTTTGGCAACCAGTGCAGAAGTCGCCGCAGTGCGTAAGGCGGTTAAAATACACATTTCTGTCAGCAGAATGGGATAGCCGGTATCGACATCAGACAATAAGCCAAAAGCGGCGACCGTCTGCAAATCGCGCTTGGTGTTGATCGGATGACCATTGACATATTTACACGCAAACATTTCACCATCGCTGACAGGCATCAACTCTATGACACCGTCTTTGGAATGAGAAGCAAAACGACTGGATTTTTCAAAACTATCCCAACGAGAAAAATCTTGTTCTAAAGCATCTACCAATTCTTTTATCGTCTGTTCTATACCATGATTACTAATGATTTCAGCCATCGCCTGTACGCTAACAAATGGCACACCCTGCTTCTGTGATACGATAAATTTAGACATTAATTTTGCTCCATTCCTTGAATATTATTTATTTAACCGACAATTAATATGCTACCAATTATAATTGTCAGTTAAAATGTCAATAATTTACTAAATATGGACATTTTTTTGACACATTGTTAGGTGCTACTTAGCATAATGTCAAAATCTAATGAAGGAAGCATTTTTATGGCGTATTACACTTATGACTCTTTAGATAGCGAACTGATATCTGAACTTCGACAAGATGGTCGAGCAACCATCTCAAACCTGGCTAAAAAACTTAAAGTCTCTCGTGCCACTGTCCAAAACAGATTGGATAGACTGATTCACAACGGTGCTATTTTAGGATTTACAATTCGAGTGCATGAGGCACTAGATAAAGAAACAGTCAAAGCGATGATGATGATTGAAGTAACAGGAAAATCTACTTCACAAGTAATTAGGAAACTGCGGGGTATCCCGCAATTGATTAAGCTACATACGACCAACGGGGCGTGGGACTTGGTAGGAGAGATACACACGACAAGCTTGAGGGAATTTGATGAAGTGCTGAGGCAAGTCAGAGAAATTGATGGCATTTTGAATAGCGAAACAAGCGTTCTGCTTTCGAGTTTGTAGTGTCATTGAACTCACAATCGCATAAGCTATGCTGTTTATCTGATAGATATTGACTTAGGATGTTGTGACTAGGCCGCCTGAAGGTAAACGTAAAAAGAATATATTGGCGCTTTATAAGCTAGATTTTTTAATTTTTATTTGACTGGTACAATAAAACTAAAGAACGTATCTTTTACTACGTTCTTTAGTATGAGAACACGATGGTATCTTTAACTCAGACGATAGCTTATCTTATCTTAAGACAAAAAACCTACTAATGGCTTACTATTTATTAAATAATATTAACTTCATAGCTGAACTTCTCCGCCATTCCATATGACTCTCTATATTCGATAGGATCACCTTCTAGACTCTTAGCAATACGGCATACCTTCACTAGGTTTTCTTGCTCATTATTATCTAAATAAGGGTCTACGTGATTGGCTACAAAAAATAGTGTCTCTACGGCAGATGAGACAAACTGGCCACACTTTGTATAATAAAACGGATATAGCAAATTCTCAAAATCTTCAGGCTCTAGATTTACAAAGGCTTGATAACGACTCTTAGGTAACCAAATTTTTTCACTCAGCGAAACTTTGCCTTCAATAATGCGCACACGTTCTATATAAATAAGCGCTTTATTCTTACCAATATCTAGCTTTTCATTAATCTCTTCAATACCCTCTATTACCATGACCTTTTTGACCACGCCTGTCGGTGTCGCATAGCACGCATCTTTATCACGAAATTTAAAAAACCGTAATAATGAGCTTTCAAAATCTGGACGCTTTAGAAAGGTACCTCTGCCTTGATATTTGGTCAATACGCCATCGTCGACCAGCTTTTCAACCGCTTTTCGAACGGTTCCGACTGATACTTGATACTTATCTGCAAACTCTTGCTCAGTCGGTAAAGGTGTGTTTTCGTCCCATTTACTTTCTGTCAGTAAAGTCAAAATGTGCCATCGCACTTGCTCATACCGTGGTATTTTAAATTTTTCTAAATTTTTTAGCATTATTTCACCACAATTTAAGAGGTTTATGAATTGTTTTACTGTTTTTAAGCATTGTTATCATTCTAGAGATTGGGATACAACGGAGTACTCTATCTTAAGCGCTAAGAAAACCTTATATATCATTGCAATACTAACGACTGTCTGGCACTTTGTGGGCAATCTTATCTAATTCATATTACTTTTTTTGCTATTATTCCACTTATTTATACGTGCATTTCAGGCTTATACGATTCTGTAATCTAGAAAGTTGTTTGTCAATATTCTCGTAATGCTCTTTACCTATAGAAGTCAATACAGTTCTCTATAGAATTCATGTAGTTAAGCTCAAGGGACAATAATGACTCTTTATATTCTAGCCGCAATAGTAATATGTATTATTTTGGGCTATACCACTAAGATCAATATTGGTCTATTTGCTATTGCATTTTCATACCTCATCGGCTGTTTCGGTATGGGAATGAGCGCTTATGAAATTGTTGAGCTATGGCCTCTCAAAATTTTCTTTGTTATTTTTGCCGTTACTCTCTTCTATAACTTTCCTTTAGCGAATGGCGCTTTAGAAAAACTATCGAATCATTTGATCTATAGATGCCGTCATTTTCCCGAGTTTTTACCCTTGGTTATTTTCTTTGCTGCTACGGTCGTTGCTGGCTTAGGGGCTGGTTATTACACCGTCTTAGCCACGATGGCACCTATGATTCTGTTATTGTCTAAGCGTACTAATTTGAATCTTGTCATTGCTACTTTATCTGTTAACTATGGTGCATTGGCTGGTGCTAATTTTATCACCTCACAAAGCGGGGTTATCTTTCGAGAGCTGATGCGCGGGGCCGGCGTCGCAAATGATAATACCTTTACTTATGTTTTAGGTGTCTTCGCGGTTACCTTTTTCATGCCAGTGATCGTCTTAGGTATATATTGCTTTTTTAATGCCAAAAATAGCAAAATTGCGATTCAAACGATAGTACCAGAGCCTTTCGATAATAAGCAAAAACAATCTATTATGCTGATTTTTATCATGATGGCTATCGTGCTTATTGTACCCATCTTAAATCTCCTAATGCCTAACATAGAAGCAATTCAGTTTTTGAACGCTCGGATTGACATTGGTTTTATCGCCATTATTTTTGCCTTAATCAGTTTATTATTAAAATTAGGTGACGAAAAAACAGTAATTGCCTTAATCCCCTGGAATACACTTATTATGATTTGTGGGGTTGGTATGCTGATCGGCCTTGGCGTTGAGATCGGTGTTATTTATGAGCTAACAGAATGGCTAAGTACCAACGTCCCTATCTGGATGATACCAATTTTGGTCTTCGTTATTAGCGCAATCATGTCAATCTTTGCTAGTACACTTGGCGTGGTCGCTCCTACTCTATTTCCTATGGTGCTGCCTTTAGCCGTCGCCTCTGGACTTAACCCTCTATTGTTATTTACCTGTATTGTGGTGGGAGCACAAAGCTCATCACTCTCTCCTTTCTCATCAGGAGGCAGTCTAATGTTGGGCGCTTCTCAAGTAGTTATAGAAAAAAACAAGCTATTTAATGCGCTACTATTCAAAGCGGTACCCTTAGATATTGGTATTGGCATATTAGCAATTTTCATTATTCAGCTGCTGTTTTAACTAGCATGTGTTCTTATGTTGAGAATGGGAACACGCTCTACCCTTAAGCAAACCCCTCCCAAAAGACAGTTTTGAAGCAGCTGTCTTTTGACTGACATATACAATCAAACTTCTTAAATACCTAATGCATTGCCCGTTCTGGCGCTTAATCTCATCTCACTGACTTCATCTACCGAGACAGCTTTTTTCTTATCCGAAAAAACATACCCTAGCATGTTTTTAATATCTCTCTCATGGTTATAAATAACTATAAATCATTGTATTCATTAGTTTTTATCGACATCATCATCTTGTATTCTGAAGGTTCTGCTGTCTTATCTCTTCCTTGATATTGAGACAATAAGTAATTTGTTATCAGTCATTATGATAGTACCTTAAAATAAAATTCATGTATACATACATATGTTTCTTGTTATTTCTATAATATTCTGTTACTTTTGCAAAACGCTAAAAACTCTACTTTTATGAAGTTTGGTAGTTATTGTCAGGATGATCTGAACTTCATCTGTCATCACTTTATTATTTTGCTCAAAATTCTATTGAGCTATTCATTAAAAATACACACAAGGAGTGTCGTGTGAACAAACTATCCTATTTGGCTCTTGGCCTTTCTGTACTCACTCTTACCGCATGTAATAAATCTGATACGACAGCATCTGATGCTAGTTATGACGCCCCTTCACGTCCAGAATGTATCGCCCCAGCAAAACCAGGCGGTGGCTTTGACTTGACTTGTAAACTTGCTCAAGCTGGCTTAAGAGATACTGGCCTATTAGAAGATCCAATGCGAGTCACTTATATGCCAGGCGGCGTAGGTGCTGTTGCTTATAACAAAATCGTTGCCAATGATCGTGCTAATAACGATGCAATCATTGCTTTCTCTACTGGCTCTATCCTAAATCTATCGCAAGGTAAATTTGGTAAATTCACCGAAAAAGACGTGAAATGGCTAGCAGCCGTTGGTACTGATTATGGTGCTATCGCTGTCAATGCAGACTCACCTATCAAAGACTTAGCAGGATTGGTCGCTGAGCTTAAGTCAAATCCAAAAGCAATCAGTTTCGCCGCTGGTGGTAGTGTTGGCGGTCAGGACTGGATGCAGACAGCTATTTTAGCTAAAGCGGTTGGGGTCAATCCTAGCGATATGACTTATGTTGCGATGGAAGGTGGCGGCGAGGCTATTACAGCGGTCATGGGTAACCATGTGACTGTCGTAAGTGCTGGTATCGCTGAGATCATGCCACAAGCCACTGCTGGCAAATTACGTGTATTGGCTGTATTTGCAGATGAAAGACTGGGCGGCACTATGGCCGATATTCCTACTGCTGTAGAGCAAGGCTATGACGTTACTTGGCCTGTCATGCGTGGTTATTACATGGGTCCAGATGTCAGCCCTGCCGCTTATGACTGGTGGAAAGCAAGCTTTGATAACATGCTTGCGGATCCAAAATTCGCTGAATTACGCGAGCAACAAGAGCTACTACCATTCTCTATGACTGGTGATGAGCTAGAAGCATACGTTTATAAACGTACAGGTGAGCTACGTGAATTGTCTGCTGAGTACGGTCTTGTTGATGCTGCAGCTAAGTAGCATTACTCAGATCATATCCCCTTAATGATTGAATACTGATTTTTATAGTATTTATCGAAGGTTGACAGATGAGACATCTATCAACCTTCTTATTTTGGAATTTAAGGAATACTTCTATGACAATGGAACGTGCGTTTTCTGGATTAATGGGGCTGTTTAGCTTATTTTTGGTCTATTTAGCTATTGGTTACGTTGCTCCTATTGCCTATGATCCTATCGGCCCTAGACCCTATCCTATTTTGATTTTCTCACTTACGGCACTTTTGACCTTGGTTATTGCCTTTCGTCCAGCACGATTTACGAAAGTCATCGATTTGGGCTATAACAACGTCGTGCTTAGAAATCTTGTGCTGTGTGTCAGCACATTATTAATTTATAGCTTAATTTTCGAGCCTTTAGGTTTTGTGGTTGCTACCACACTGATGTGTTTTGCGGTTGGTTTATTATTTGCCGGAAATCCTATTAAAAGCCTTATCTTTTCAGTTGTGATCAGTATCGCCCTGTATGTCTTATTTGACATTGCTTTGGATGTGATTCTGCCACTTGGAATATTATCAGGAATAATGGGATAGCTATTATGGAAACTTTTGACTTTTTAATGCAAGGTTTTGGCGTAGCGATGTTGCCCAAAAACTTACTGATTGCACTCATTGGCGCTTTTATTGGTACGGTTGTGGGTATGTTGCCTGGCCTTGGCCCTATTAATGGTGTGGCAATTCTATTGCCTTTTGCCTTTGCCCTTGGTCTACCACCCGAGAGTGCACTTATCTTACTGGCGGCTGTTTATCTTGGTTGCGAATATGGCGGTCGTATTTCTGCCATTCTACTTAACGTGCCGGGATCTGCCGCGGCGGTTATGACCTCATTGGATGGTAACCCGCTAGCGGTTCAAGGCAAGGCTGGCATCGCCTTGTCCATCTCTGCGGTTGCCTCGTTTATTGGTTCTACGATTGCGACCATTGGTGTGGTCTTGTTCGCACCTCTATTGGCTAAATGGGCAGTGTCTTTTGGACCTGCTGAATACTTCGTATTAATGGTATTCGCGATTTGCTGTTTGAGTGGTTTGGTTGGTGATCAACCTATCAAGACAGCAGTGTCAGCGTTAATCGGCTTGGGTCTAGCTACTGTTGGTGTCGATGCGGTCACAGGTATCTATCGCTATACCTTTGATTCAGTCAACTTATCTGATGGTATTCAGTTCACAACGATCGTTATTGGATTTTTCAGTGTCAGTGAAATCTTGATTTTGCTCGAAAGAACCAGTACTGGTGGGAAAATTATCGCGCAAGGTAAGCGTAGCTTATTCAACCTAAAAGAATTTCTCTTTACCATTGGCGCCATGGTGCGTAGTGGCATAATGGGCTTCTTCGTTGGTATTTTGCCTGGTGCAGGTGCGACTATCGCGAGTGCGATGACCTATGCTAGTGAACGTAAAATTGCTGGAGACAGCGGCAAATTTGGTGAAGGCGATCTTCGTGGTTTAGCCTCTCCAGAGGCGGCTAATAACGCATCAGCATGTGGTTCATTTGTACCGATGTTGACCTTGGGTGTTCCTGGTTCTGGTACGACAGCGGTCATGATGGGTGCGTTGACTTTATATAATATCACGCCAGGTCCGCAGCTATTTACCGAACAGCCAGACATCGTTTGGGGTCTGATTGCCTCATTATTCATCTGTAACGTTATCTTGTTAGTAATGAATATTCCTTTGGTTGGTGTATTTTCTAAGCTACTTAATGTACCAAACTATATCTTGATACCATCTATTGCTGCTATTAGTTTCGTTGGTGTTTACTCTATCAACAGCACGACCTTTGATATGGTATTCATGGTAGGACTTGGGATATTTGGTTACTTCTTACGCAAGCTACATTTCCCTCTATCAGCCCTTATTCTAGGTTATGTACTGGGAGAGCTAATGGAGTCTAATCTCAGACGTGCCTTGTCTATTTCTCAAGGTGAGATGTCTATTCTATGGAGTAGCCCAATCACCGTATCACTATGGGGTCTGGTAGTTGTCATGATATTCATGCCAATCATTCGTAAAATGTATCGTAAGCGCTTTAAGAAGACTGCTGCATAAGTTCTTGCTAGTTCGTCTCTAAATCTCTCTCCGGCGGTGGTTGTACTCTATGTATGGCCACCGTTTTTTTAGAGATACTTTCACCCTACTTTCAACAGCTATTTAACACTCCTAACTCTTTTGTCCTGTCTCTTATACACATCTGACGCTGCCGACGATATG
>CAJXUF010000052.1 GCA_913061175.1 uncultured Psychrobacter sp. | reverse complement strand
TCTCGTGGGCTCGGAGATGTGTATAAGAGACAGGTCAAGTACCCAAACAGCCTTGCCAGTTACGTCAGCACCGACCAAATTGCCGCCTTCGCCGTGAGTTTTGGCCTCTTTACGGTTATAGCCCCATTTAGCATTAATACCATGATGTAGCCATAACGCTTGCGCCGTCGCTGCGACAAAAGGAATGCCTTTATAAGCCGCACCAAAGATGACTAGCTCTTGCTCATTATCGCCATTATTTGCCGTACTCATTTGTTCAGCTAAGGCATCTGCATAACCACGTGCTAGTAACGACAACATCTCACCAGTCGCAAGCAAGCCTGCATTAAAAAAGTACGGACTGATACGGCCAGACTTTAGGACAAACTCACCGAATTTGAGCACTTGGTTGTCGAGAGCCAGTTGAATAAATTGATGAGATGAAAATGTAGGGTCTTGAGGGCGTGTTACATGAGACATTATGACATTCCTATCAGCAAAAAGAGGGGACAAAAAATTTGCATTATTGTACGCATTATTGATCAGCTTGACCAACCATTGATCTCATAATCCTGCATATTGGCATAGCGAGTCAGCAAACCACTACGCGACGAGATATTAAAATAGCTTTGTCCATCTGCTCGGACTTGTATCTCCCAGCCCAAATGATAAGCGGCAACAATAATATGACCAGCAAATAGTCGAATCTGACGATATGCGTGGCGCTGCGACGGCTCACAAACGATCTGACTGAGCAAGTAGCTACGCACATGCTGGCATATTTCTGCAGCACTATATCTGTGATTGATACTCTTACGAGCACTACATTGCTTTAGTGCATGGACAGCCACGCTACATGCCATAATATCCGTGGCCAAACTGCCCTCGCCTGTTTCAAACTGCTGCGGTTGTAATATCACTTGCCAATCGTCGGCATACAGACTGTTGAGTAGCTCATCAGGATTATAACGTTTGGTCAATGCGCGCATGGATAATGCAGGATTCTGAGCCTTGCTGTCATTATTTGAGCCATTGTCTGAATCGTTGTTTGACTCAACCCCTGTAGAACTATCGGTAGGCAAAAACCCATAACGGTTCAGTTTTGGATAAGCGCGAATCGCCTGTTGAATATCTGACATGTCTAATAATGTCATATCTGATAATGTCGATATTAGTGGCTGCTCACTATGATTTTGATAAAAGCTATCCGGCAATTCGATAAGCTGTGCTGCATTTAGTAACGATAAATGCTCAGCCAGTGCTTCTGAAGCAATCAGCGACCATTTCGATAAGTTGTTTACATTGGGCTGATAGAACCGAGTCGAGTTACCATAAAGCCTGCGCAATTGACCATTCAGGCGACGAGCAGGCTCAGGAATATCACTTAATGGTCTGGCAGGGTCAAGAGGAGATTGTTTGGGATCAAAGTTAGGATGTACGATCGCAGGTTGCTGCGAATCAGCTAATCTAGACGATTGCTCAGCCTTTTTTTGGACATGACCTTCTGCTAGCTGCCCACCTTCTGTTGCCAGATTAGCATGAGACAAACGGTCATCAGAAGTAGAAGGCTGGGACATGAAATCTCCATAAAATATAAAACAAATAAAAACGATTACACCAAGGGCTATTTTACTCTGTAGGGCTTAACTCTAAAGGCTTACTCTTGATGATTCAAAATATCGCGGTAGCCTGTCTGCCAATCAGCATAATCAAGCCAAGCTAACGGAATGTTGCTGTGCAAGCGTTTTCCTGTCACTGAGGTTTTCGTATTATCAATAGTAGGAGGTGTCTCGCCAACCTGCTCACTGAGCCAAACCCCTAGTTCAAACGTAGTAACAGGTCGATAGTCCGTCGCTAGATAGATAGACTTTGGTGTTTCTATCGTCAACACTTTGGCGATGATATTGACCAAGTCGCGATCCATGATGCGGTTGCTCCAATGCTCAGCTGGCACTGGATCTTTATTTTGCTCACGAGCCTTGCGTAGTCGCATTAAGCGCTCGCGACCGTAGATACCACTAGGGCGAATAATAATAGCTTTATCACCAAAGCCTTGTTGCAGCGCTTGTTCTGCTTGCAATATGACCTTTGACGCAGCGCGCGCAGGTGTAACAGGTGCAGTATGCTCATCAATCCACTCACCATTGTCCTGACCATAGACACCAGTAGAAGAAATGAATACCACACGTTCAAGTTTAATAAGCTGTGGAGCAAGCGTTGCTAAATGCTGACTAATCGCTAGATAACTGTCGTGATAACCGCTGGTCGAGTACTCGTCAGGGGTGACGATAATTGCAATATGAGTAAACGCTTGCAGTTGCTCAGTCGTCAGCGTCAACGCATCAGCCTGCAAAAAATCTGCATTATCTACTAAATCATAATGGTGGCGCTCACTACGAGCCAGCCCAGTCACACAATAGCCATCTTGGGCGAGTTTATTGGTCACTGGCAGGCCGATATCACCTTGTCCGATAATTAGTAAATTTTGCGTACTCATAAAGCCTGTTTTCCTTTATATAATTTCCTTTATACAACCATTACAGCGCTTAGAAGCCATTTTGTCTAAATTAATGTCTAAACCAATATCTAAATCAGTGTCTAAAAATACCGTCTGTACGATAGCTGTATATCATCATTAGCATCGATACGTTCTTGCCATTCGTAATTGGCATTGATACGTAGTGCTTGTGTTTTATCAATGTCGTATTGCAGACCTAGGCTTGAAATTGGTTGCCAATAATGACCACGGACGTTGGTTTCATCGCTGTTGCCATGATACCAATATGGCAATTGCAATTCAGCTTGCGCGCGTAACTGATTGTTAATCTGATAACGGCAACCTGCATTGATACCTGCGCCTAGACGAAAGCCTTTGTTGATACCGCGGCCTACTTGCCCTGTACCTGCCAAAAACGTATAGCACAGTTGCGGCGGCATCTCACCAGTACCTGCGGCGGGTGTACCAAATGCCCATGACCAGCCTTTTTCGTAACCCACACTACCGACTAAATGATCCGTACCTGCCTCTTGCGATCCATCGTTTACTCGCGTCGCCTCGATACTGGCGCCCCAAGTATTGCCTTTTTTGGCAGCATTAACTGGATTAAAAGAGCGGCCTCGAATCAAAGTGACGTTTTGCAAGACCACACTGTCTGGCTGACTGGGCTTATTATCATCTGTGTCATACAGTCGTAATGTCGCAGCCAGCCCTTCTAAGTTAAAAAACTGTGGATACCCTGAGGCGTGGTCAAGCGTATCATGAAACCCCGCTCGAAACCCAATATCCATATAGTCATCATCGCCACGCTGCCCTATACCTATCGTACCCAACTGTAGCGGATGCCTGTCTATCGGATTATTATCCGATACGTCGATTTGACGCTTGAGTAGTGTTTGCCCATCGGCTGACATGCTCGATATAGGGTTAAGCTGCGCAGACTTGATCTCATTCACGGTTTGTTTGGCACTATTGTGATAGCCCAACTGTGCGCGCTGTTGTTTTTTCTCATTGAGCTGAGATTGACGTAAGGTATTATCAGCAGGCGTATAAGTGGTACTTGCCAGCAACTGCTTATCACTCAATAATTGAATCACATCAGAAGGCACGACTGCGTAAGACAATTGGCTCAGTAGGTTTTGCTGCGGACGGACCACATCAATAAGACGTAGAATCTCAGAAGCACAATTATCCGTGGTAAAGTAATACGGCATCTTTAACGCTTTAGTTTCCCAAACGTGCCGCATAATCTGCTGAACTTCCGCTGGCGTCAGACTCAACTGATACGTCCACGTATCACGTTCATCATCTTGCAGGTATTTCGCTAGCATCTCTGGATAAGGGTCAATTTCGATAGCGCTGTTGTAACTACCAATCATTGACTTAGTAGCATAGATCGGGAAACTGTCGTTTGGATCACCGTCTACCGTATAGTTCAGCGCATAAGCCTTATCGATTTGGTTTGGATCGGCGATACTCGCTTTTGAGTCAATGCGTAACAGCGTATGAGCAAACGCAGAGAGCGGATTGTCCAAGTACTCCTGCGCAAACATGATAGATAGCTGCTCAGGTGCAATGGTCTGCATCCATTCATCCAGCTCTGGACAGTCAGCAGATAGACTTGCAGTATCGATCGCTAGCACCTCTGTCAACCATGCCACTCGCGCTGGAAAACGGCACAAGACAGAATTATTATTGGTAACATTTTTGGCTTGGTTGTTATCATTTGCTGATGATGCCAACTCTTGTGCAAGTGCCACAAGCATCGCATCCAACTCTGCACCTGAATCTCGTTGACCATTTTTACTTAAAAAAAAGCTCGAATCATCAACCAAACTCTCGGTTTTATTTTTACCCAATACACTGTTTTTATCATCGTAAAAATACAACAAGCGTCGCCATGTTGTATGCTGTGCCAATTTCTCTATTTTTACTTGCTGACGCCATGTCGATAGCAACTGTTCTGTCGCTAAACTTGATTCAGATAAAGTACTCTTTTGAATATTAGGTTCAGCACTATTAATATTGTCCAGCTCAGCTAATACATCCGAATTAGAATAAGTAGGTGCTGTGCTAGTAGGTACTATGCTAGATGCGTCAGGTGATAATGCATCTGACTCAAGGACGGACAGCGGCGTTGGTAAAAATGCCTGTGTTTGAGCCGAGAGCATCAACCCTGCTATAGCCAATGGCAGACGTACTCGCAGGCCAATGGTCATTAGCGTACAATCGATAGGTATGGACGTCAGTTTTATAGACATGAGGTAGAATCTCGCACGTTATTATTCATACGCTATCAGCGTTATTAAAGTTTCTGGGTCAAAAAATTAAACACATCGCCCACTATCGTTTAGCTACTTAGATAGATTGTTTATTACACCATTATCAATACTAGTATAAAAAGAGAGCATTATGCCCGTATTATCACCAAACTCATCATCTACATCACCAATGGTCATCAAAGACGGTCTACTATCAGCAGCCACTTGGCTAGCCTCACCCAATTACAATGTAAGGCCAAAAGGTTTAAGTATTGACGCTATTGTCGTACACAATATCAGTCTACCACCGAATGAATTTGGCGCCTGCGACGCTAATGGTACGCATTATGTAAAAGCATTATTTACCAATCAATTAGACTGGGATAACCATCCTTATTTTCAAACAATTAAAGGTGCAGAAGTATCAGCGCATTTATTTATCGAGCGTGATGGCGCTATCACTCAGTTCGTCAATTTCAACGAACGGGCGTGGCATGCTGGGCGGTCTAGCTACTTGGGTCGACCTGAATGTAATGATTATAGCATTGGCATTGAGCTTGAAGGGTCGGATTTTGTGTCCTTCACTTCTGCTCAATATGAGCAGCTAGCCAACGTAATTGCCGCCATCTATAAGGCCTATCCCAAAACACGTCGCCACTTGACAGGCCATAGCGATATCGCGCCTGGGCGTAAGACTGACCCTGGTGATTATTTTGAATGGGCAAGGTTGCGCCAGTTAGTGGCTGATGCAACGAAAAACGATGTACCGTCGCATAAGTGATTTCCACACTCAATCCATTTATCTCAATGGTGAAAGTGATATAATTCGTCAGTTTTTTATCCATATCACATCGGCACATAACTCAATATACAACTTAGCAAGATAGGTTCTCATGGCAAAAAGTCGGTTATTTCGTTCAACTATGGTGGTCAGCAGTATGACCATGTTATCGCGTATTTTAGGTTTGGTACGTGATGTTGTATTGCTAGGGGTTTTTGGTGCAGGTGGTTTGATGGATGCCTTTTTGGTCGCCTTCAAAATCCCAAACTTCCTACGACGACTGTTTGCAGAAGGTGCGTTTAGCCAAGCTTTCGTGCCGGTACTGTCCGAATACAAAGAAAAGTACAGCTTGCAACAAGTGCAGATTTTGGTCAGTCGTACCTCGGGCGCATTATTGCTAGTATTATCGATGCTGACAGTGGTGGTTATCTTAATCGCACCTTGGGTGGTGACGTTGTTTGCCCCTGGGTTTGCCGATCAACCTGATAAGTTTGCCATTACCGCTGAGTTACTGCGTCTTACCTTTCCATATTTGCTATTCATCTCTATGACAGCGTTTGCCAGTGGCATTTTGCAAAGCTACGGTCGTTTTGCAGCACCCGCTTTTGCACCAGTGTTATTGAACCTATGTATGATTGGTGGCGCACTTATTTTTGCGCCGATGTTTGATACGCCTATTATGGCACTCGGCTATGCCGTTGCTATCGCAGGTTTGCTACAGTTCTTGATTCAACTACCGCAGCTCTGGCAACAAAAGCTGCTTGTCGCACCAAAGATTGATTTTCAGCACGAAGGTGTTCGTCGAATTTTAAAATTGATGCTACCTGCTATCTTTGGTGTCTCTGTCACTCAGATAAATTTACTACTGAATACTATCTTTGCCTCATTAATGATTGGCGGTTCAGTCTCTTGGCTCTATGCAGCTGAACGTATGAGCGAGCTACCATTGGGTCTGATTGGTGTGGCGATTGGTACCGTCATATTACCAAGCCTATCAAAAAGTGAAGCTCAAAAAGACGACGTCAGTTTCAAAAAAACCATCGACTGGGCAGCACGTCTTATTATCTTGGTCGGTGTGCCTGCCTCGGCTGCCCTATTTGTACTGGCAGATGTATTAATGCAAGCACTATTTTTACGTGGTGAGTTTACCTTACGTGATGCTCAGATGAGCTCACTTGCCTTACGTAGTATGGCAGGTGGTATCTTAGGATTTATGCTTATTAAGATCTTTGCTCCTGCATTCTTTGCGCGTCAAGACACCAGAACCCCTGTCAAAATCGGTATCATCTCTGTCATCGCTAATATGATTTTTAGTGTTATTTTTATTGGAATATTTTATTTCTTAGAAATACCGCTACATGGTGGTCTGGCATTGGCTACGACTGGCGCCGCTTTTGTAAACGCAGGCTTGCTATATTACTTCTTGCACAAGCGTGATATTTTCCGTTTTGGTCCGCATTGGAAAAAGCTATTTACGCAGTTTGCTATCTCGACTGGCTCTATGATTGGCGTGCTGTATTTTATGCTCCCTTACTTCCCTACCGATGAGGCTCAGTGGCAGCGTATCGTCGCGCTGATTATTATGTGTGCCGTCGGAGCGCTAGTTTACGGTGTGGTATTGCTAGCAACTGGGTTCCGTCCGCGTCAGCTAAAGCACGGCTAGGATAAAGCATAAGCAAACGTATGGCAGGCTTACGAAACCAAAACAAGCCTGTTATGAGAAATGACAATGCTCGCTGCTGATAATTGTCATAATAGATCACTAATGAATAAATGACATTTGAGGTTTGATATGACAACGAAACAGCCAATCTTCCAGCGCTTACCAATTTTGCTAGCAACTGGTGTACTAAGCACTGGATTACTTATTAGCGGCTGTAGCAATAATGAGTCGGCTGAAACTGCTACCGATAATGAGGATGTAGCAGCGACCGTTGATACCTCAGAAGACGTCACATTAGACAATGATACGACTGACCAAGCAGAGATTGCTGAAAGTGGTAGCGAAACAGGCGAAATTACAGATGGCCCTGAAGATAAGACAGCGATTGATAGTGACAATATTAATCCAGTCACTGATGCGGCCAAACAAAAAAGCCTAGTGACCAATCCGACTCAAGCCGGTACTCCAGAGGATACTGTCAAGCAAGCCTTAAACAGCTTATATTACGGTGACGTGAAGGATGCGGCGTCATATTACCAAGTTGATATGGCAAACTTCGAAGAAGAGCTTGCCAATACCCAGTCTGCGTTTCAGCAAACGGTGGATGGCGTTACGATTACTGATACCAAATATAATGATGACAAAACTCGTGCCACCATCACTGGCGAGCTGATGCTAAAAGGACAGAGCGAACCTGCACCACTGACCTACCAGCTACAGAAGATAGAAGGTCAATGGAAGATTTTGGGTTAGAGCATCTTAAGTTAAATTGTTTCAGACGCTTTATCTGAGATATCGTCTGATGTGACTGCTTTGCCAAGCATCACAACATCAGCGATAAACCCTTCCATATCGCAAACTTCTGGCATATAGCCCCATTGTTCAAAGCCAAGCTTACGAAATAATCCTAAGCTTGGATGGTTATGAGCAAAGACAAGGGCAATGACATTTCGAATACCTAGACTTGGTGCTTGCGTCAACATCCAACGGGTCAGCAAACTGCCTAACCCTTTGCCCTGATAATCTTGATTTAGATAGATGCTAATCTCGGTACTGATGTGATAGGCCGTACGTGCGTACAAATCGCTAAAGCTGCCCCATGCGACTATCGGCGCTTTTGTTTGATCTATGTCATCTGATGGTAATGCCTTGACCACATATATTGGTCTGGTTGCGCTATCCAAATGTTCCTCAAACCAAGCAGCACGCTCCTCTAGCGTAACCAATGCAAGATTGGCTGTTGCTTGTTTGCCCGGTATGCTTTGATTATAAATGGCTAAGACTTCTGCTAAATCTTCTTTATTTGCACGCTGCACAACGAACTGATCGGTAAGCTGATATGTCGATAGGTCGGTTGGTATAGTATTTAAAGCAGCAGCAGACATAAGATCTCCATCGTTGTCGGGATTGTTGTTAGGATTACTATTATCATCATTGGCAATAAAGAATAGCTACCCTACGTGCCATACTTGCATTACACGTAGACTATAGGATGTTAGTGTGGCTATTTTACTTTATAATGGCTAGTTTTAGACACATCAATTTTAAGCATAGATGTGTTTTTTCGTTTTTTATTTGGTCTCATCATAGCTGAAAATTTATGAAAACCTATTTTCTTGAGCAACTGATTTCGTCGCCACACACCTCATCTACGGACACTGTCCCAGTAGAGTTGGCATCTTGCGTGCTCACTATCGGTAATTTTGACGGTGTGCACCTTGGTCATCAAGCCATGCTAGCCCAAGTTCGTGAGATTGCGCATACCCAAGATTTGGGTGCAGCGGTCATGATATTTGAGCCGCAGCCACGCGAGTTTTTTGCACCTGCTAAAGCGCCTGCACGTTTGACCAATCTGGCAGAGAAGCAAGCACTGCTAGCAGAATATGGTGTTGAAACATTGATCGTAGCAGGTTTTGATACAGAATTTCGCTCGCTATCAGCACAAGCTTTTGCCGATATATTAGCCAAGCGTTTGAACGTAAAAGCGTTGGTGCTGGGTGATGACTTCCGCTTCGGCCATGATCGTACTGGCGACAGTCAGTTTTTGCGTGATTATGGATTGGATGTGACCAACCTGCATACGGTCACTGATAATAGTACTGATAGCGACAGTATTGATACGACCGATAACGACGCTGCCCGTATCAGCTCTACTCGCGTTCGTGATTTACTATTGGCAGGTGACCTTCAGGCGGCCAACAGGTTGCTTGGTCGTGACTATGCAATCACAGGAGTGGTTGTGCGCGGCGACCAGATAGGTCGAACAATAGACTTTCCTACCGCAAATATCGATTTGCAACGAATAAAGCCTACCCTGCATGGTATTTTTGCAGTCGATGTGGTGAGCTTAGATGACAATGGTAATGTGATCGCTGATGGTTTGACTGCGCTTGCCACCGACGGTCATACAGGTGTTGCCGGATTGCGTCCGCATAGTTTGTTCGGCACGGCTAATATTGGTAAAAGACCTTCTGTTGATAAAGGTGATGACTGGCGACTAGAAGTCCACTTTCCACAGTTGCAAGCTGATTTGTACGGACTGAATTTACACGTACGTTTCCTACACTTTTTGCATGGTGAGCGTCGCTATGATGGAATAGAAGCATTAAAATCTGGTATTCATCAAGATGTCGCTGATTTACTTGAATGGCGCGACAAGCAAATTTGATTTTTAGTGTTACTCCAGACATAAAAAACCCCGCGATAGTCTTAATATCGCGGGGTTTTTTATGTCTATAAATATCTATGCATCAGGATGTAAACGGACATTTAGCTCATCAATGGTTTCTACCCATGCTGCATCTTTTTGCCATTCTTCCTGTAGGAACATACGCTGATTATCTGTCCAAATACTAGCCTCTGTCAGTTTTTCTTCGCTAGCCAATTGGTTTGCTGCGATAAAATTATCAATTGCTTCATCAGAGCTGTCTAGACCTAACTGAGCAAATAACTCATTCATACTATATTCTGGTTCGCCCA
This sequence comes from uncultured Psychrobacter sp., assembly GCA_913061175.1. Classification (GTDB taxonomy): domain Bacteria; phylum Pseudomonadota; class Gammaproteobacteria; order Pseudomonadales; family Moraxellaceae; genus Psychrobacter. Next base: position 6,514 of record CAJXUF010000052.1, on the reverse strand, counting down.
ACATAATTTTCTCCTTAAATGGTACGAATAAGATCGTACTTGTTGTTTAATGTGCTTATTATTCAAATTGACACATTCATTTTAGCAAGCTTTATTTTAATAGCTGTTAATCAACGTTTATCTAACGTTATCAATTGTATTAACGGTAAATCGCTTTTATCCATTTAAGACATTAAGCTAAATTGCTCTCGTTTGCCTATTTCTTATAGACATGAAAAAAGCCCTCACATTTAAGAGGGCTTTTTTGTACTACTTATCTTTACTACTTAAAGTATAGCTTACTGGGTAGCAGCTTAGATTTACGGTAGTAAATGTGCTACTGCATCACGCTCTTCACTAAGCTCTTGCTCAGTGGCAGCCATTTTCTCTTTCGAGAAATCTGATGATACATCAACGCCGTCTACGATAGACCAGTCGCCGTTAGTACAGGTGCATGGGAATGAGTAGATCAAACCTTCAGCAATACCGTATTCGCCGTTTGAGTAAACGCCCATAGATACCCAATCGTTCTCGTCAGTACCTAGTGCCCACGTACGCATGTGTGCGATAGCAGCGTTGGCAGCAGAAGCCGCAGATGATGCACCGCGAGCTTTAATAATCGCAGCACCGCGCTGTTGTACTTCTGGGATATAAGTCGCTTCGTACCATTCGCGATCAACTAAATCTAGCGCAGGCTTACCGTTTACTGTACAAGCGGTTAGATCTGGATACTGAGTTGACGAATGGTTGCCCCAGATGATCATTTTTTTCACGTCATTTACAGTGCTGTCAGTCTTGCCAGCCAACTGTGCCATAGCACGGTTGTGGTCTAGACGAGTCATTGCAGTGAAGTTGCGTGGATCAAGATCTGGCGCATTGCGCTGAGCAATAAGTGCGTTGGTGTTGGCAGGGTTACCGACTACCAATACTTTTACATCACGGCTAGCGACTTCGTTCAATGCTTTACCTTGTGCTGAGAAGATCGCAGCGTTGGCTTCTAGCAAATCTTTACGCTCCATACCTGGGCCACGAGGACGTGCACCAACCAGTAAAGCGTAATCGATATCTTTGAATGCGACATTAGCATCGTCAGTTTGGACGATACCAGCCAACAATGGGAATGCACAGTCTTCTAGTTCCATGACCACACCCTTTAGGGCGTCAAGAGCTGGCGTAATTTCAAGTAATTGCAAAATAACTGGCTGATCTTTACCTAGCATCTCGCCAGATGCAATACGAAATAGCATCGCGTAGCTGATATTACCAGCGGCACCAGTGACGGCAACACGTAAAGGCTGTTTCATTGACATTGAATACTCCCTAATTAATTATTAGATAATTCTAATGAACGATTATCATTTTAGATATCGACTTGTTTGCCGCATAGCAGCATGTATAAACCGAGAGCTAGTGTAGCACTTCATCGCAGTGACCGTCTAGATACAGTCATAGACCCGTCAGGGATTATATTGTTACATTTTATACGAGAGGAGTTCTACAGAGGCTAAGCGCTTATAGATAAAGCGCTAGAGGGTTTTAGCACATGATAACTAAAGCATATTTTCACTGTGTTATACGTAGATATAATGGTCAAAATAGGCAATGTGCACCATCAAATTCGATTAAGTGAAATGAAAAACGGTATCGAAAAGGAAGTTTAAGCAGATAACTAAGTAAAGGTTATCGTCCACCTGAAATGATAAATTTACTGCCACAACTATCTACAACGTCATGACAAGTGCCAAAATCACTACCTTCATAACACACGTGTATATCAGTAAGTATCGATTGGCGACGGCTGCCTTCTTGACAGATAAGATCCACACTGTTTGATGACATACCACTATTGAGACGAGTCATTTGACTGATAAATCGTGATTTGGAAACAGTGTAACTATTACCCGTATTTAACTCATTCTGTAATTTTAATCCACCTGCATAGTTAGTAATCTGGCGGAAGTAACTGCTGGCGCTAAGCGGACTACAAGCTCCATAACGTTGCCACGTTTGGCTACGTACCGTTGTGTCAGGCATGATGCGGTTGACGACTTTTAGTTGTAGCGGGGTAAGGCGTGGCTCACTACCACGACCGCAGCGTTCGCCATATCCCATATCTAGACCAGATACGGTTAACGAGTACCCTTCTAAACACTGACGCATACGTGCCCGCGTTGGCTGCATATTACATAATGCTGGGGTCATCTCAATCATCAATACGCGCTGACCAGTCTTTACCGTGTTAGCCGCCTGTGCTGGCAGCAATACAACACCTTGTATAAGCAGTAAAGCGCCAAAGCTCATTGTCGCTTTGATACTACCTATACTGTGTTTACTAGCCAAGTCTGCACGCAATTGCACCATATAATTAGCAGCCTTGTTGCTTGCGTTTGTATCTGTCTTCGTATTTGCCTTCGATAAAGAGCATATCCGATTAGATAACGAATATTTGGTTTTTGGCGACGTAGACAGACTAAAATATTTTTTGATCATAGGACTGAAGGCAGTTAGTTAGCAATGATAAGACATAGGCTATAACTTAAATCATTAGACGCGATACATAAAACACGTATTGACCTAAGAACAAGACTGAAAAATAGGGTTTCCCATTAAGGCAATGGTAACAAAACGTTTTTTTTAATCTATAGCAAAAACGTAAACGTTGACGACATCGTCAGGAAGCCCGATAAATGTTTATAAAATACTGAAGGATAAAAAATATGAAATTTATTTTAGCTAGATGAGTGCTGCTTGGGCAAATCAGAGTTGATCAATTGACAAAGCAAATCAGTAGATAAAAATAAACCACTAACAATAAATCATTAGTGGTTTATCAAATGCAAGTTCAGTGATTAAAAGCCAGCTGGCACCGTACCCATACGCTGAGTAATCGGCTGACCACGACCCAATAGACTGCTGTAGATAGTGGCGTTTTCCATCACGTGTTTGACATAGTTACGTGTCTCAGGAAATGCAATCGACTCTACATACTGATCTGCAGCAAGTGAGCCATAAACTGGCTGCCAGCGTTTGGCATTATTAGGTCCAGCATTATAGCCTGCGGTTGCCAATACTGGCTGATAATTAAGCTTGCCCAGAATATCACCCATATACCATGTGCCATAGCGGATATTGGTATCACCGCTGTTAGCACGGCTCGCACTATACGTCTCGCCTAGGTTGCGAGCGATATATTTTGCGGTATCAGGCATGACTTGCATTAATCCACTCGCGCCCACGTTTGAGCGCGCAGAAGATACAAAACGGCTTTCTTGACGCATGATACCGTACGCCCATGCTGGATCAATACCTGCTGACTCACTATAACGTACGACTGCGCTTTGATGCGGCATCGGATGCGAAAGTGCTAAGCTATCCACTCTATCAGTATTATCAACGGCATAAATCGCTCGATCGAGCCAACCCATATCATAGGCTTGACGAGCAGCGGCAATAATTAAATTGTCATCACGATTATCACGAGCTTGCTTCACCGCCCAGTTCCACTCGCGATTGGCATAAGCACGACTAGCTTCAGAGTTGTAAAGCGCAAACGCACGGGCAAAGTTGGCATCTTGCATGACTCGCGCGCGGTCAGCAGTACTGACATTAGGCAAATTACTACCACCTAAACGGCTAGCATCAAAACGCTGCCCTATTTTATCTTTTGCCATCAGGCCATAGTAGTCATTACTTTTTGCTAAGTTTTGATACATTTTTTTAGACGTATTGCGCTTGCTACTATCGCTTGACTGCTCATACGCACGAGCTAGCCAATACTGCCACTGGGCTTCTTTTTGCGTTTCGCCATCCATTTTTGAGATAGCTTCTACCACATCATCCCAACGACCGAAGCGAATCGCTGCCATAGCATAATCTTCTGCTTCTTCAAAATTAAAGTCATTGTCCAAACTGTTGCGGAACCAATCCACTGCTTCAGCGTTAAAGCCATCATCAGTGTTGTGATTCATACGCTGTACGCCAAGCGTACGATAAGCATAGCGTCGGGTTTCGTCATTCAACAATTTAACCGCGCGCTGATTATCTTGTTTGATATCAAAATCTAACTGTAACGCCGCCTCACGATAAGACTTGTCAGCCATACGGCCGATTGCATACATATATAGGTATTGATTGGTTTGGCTTGCAGGCTCACGACCAAAACGGCTAAAGAAAGAAGATGGATTTAACTGAATTTCACTGAGCGCCGAATAAGCAATTGGCGTACCAAGGCGTGATGACAATGCCATAATATCGCCGGTCTTGCCTTTACGTAACATACGCTTGAGACGAGCCGCACGATCTTGATTGCTAATCAGCGCGTTGTTGTTCATCTCCATCGCTAGCTGATCGCACAATGCTGGTTGCTTTTTGGTGGTCAGCCATACATCAGATTTGGCTGCCATAGCACGCATGGTGTCACCGCCATTATTAAACCCAAGCGCAACGGCACAGCGCTCACTGGCATCGGCATTGGTAATCAAATTGGCTACCTGTCTAACCGAGGCATAATCATTCGACCCTGCTTTGGTCTCCGCAAAATCAGCCACTAATTTCTCAGCCATAACCGTATCTGGATACTGACGCACAAACTGCGAGACAGCTGCTGAACTCTGTGAATTAAGATCTAAATTCATACGCCAATAAATCGGATACATCGCAAACAAGCCGCCGCTCATGACTTGCTCATAGTTATAGAGCGCACTCACATCACCGCGATCTGCGGCGATAGCGGCTGCCATAAATGACTCAATACTACTGTCTTGCTGATAATCTTGTTGATAGTTACTTTCTTGTTGGTAGCTTTCCTCATCGCCCCACGTCAACTCGGCACAAGCGACCTGTGACACACCAAGTGCACTTACCGCTGTTGCCACGCTCAACGCGCTCAACCGTAGCGTACCTACTGTGATTCGCTTTGACGCGTGTTTTTGACTGATAGACTCTTCATCCTTGATGCTATGCGCAACACGCAACTTTGTCATACTGACTCTCTTTATGATATCTCTACAAATATGTGAATAACGGTTCGCTAAGTACCGCCAAGGGTATAGCAATCATCATACTATACTCATTGTGCTTTCAACTATCTCCTTTACCTTTTGTTAATAAATAGGACAGCACGGTGTAACATAGAAGTGATAACGAGCCGCAGTTTTTATGAATAGTAATATGAACGACAGTAAATAATTGATACTGCTATGAATTATTTATCATATTGATACCTCATCGCTCGTGCTAATTTTTCACATTGGCACAGGGTTGTGATAAAATACGCCACCTGTTAATCGGCTACTCCGCTATATTTTTGGTCAATCATGGACTTATCCTTATGAGTGTTACTGTATTCAATCCCCGCATCGATGACGATGCTGTTGCTGAGACGACTGCCACCGCACGTGCTGTCACTGCACTCAAAGAAGCAAGTTCAGCCCAAGCGCCTGTCGAAAAAGCAGCGACAAAAAAGGTCTTTGTCACGACCCAAGGCTGTCAGATGAATGTCTATGACTCTGGTAAAATGCTCGACGTGCTAGGCGACTCACATGGTATGGAAGTGACTCATGATATCGATGAGGCCGATGTACTACTGATGAACACCTGCTCTATCCGCGAAAAAGCGCAAGAAAAAGTCTTTTCAGAATTGGGCCGCTGGCGCAAACTAAAAGAAAAACGCCCTGACCTCGTCATTGGCGTCGGTGGTTGTGTCGCTTCACAAGAAGGCGATAACATTCAAAAACGCGCGCCTTATGTCGACATGGTATTTGGCCCGCAAACCTTGCATCGCCTGCCAGAGCTGTATGATCAATCAAACGAACAACGTGAAATCGCACCTAAAAATCGTATCGGTACGATTGATGTGTCATTCCCTAGCATCGAAAAGTTTGACTTTTTGCCAGAGCCAAGAGTAGAAGGCTACAAAGCCTTTGTCTCTATCATGGAAGGTTGCTCAAAGTATTGCTCATTCTGTGTGGTTCCTTATACGCGTGGTGAAGAATTATCACGCCCACTTGATGACGTATTGGCTGAGATTGATAGCCTTGCCGCTCAAGGTATCCGTGAAATCAACCTATTGGGTCAAAACGTCAACGGCTATCGCGGCGAAAAAGACGATGGCAGCATTTGCCGTTTCGCTGAGCTATTGCACTATGTATCGCATGTCGATGGTGTCGAGCGTATTCGCTATACGACTAGCCATCCGCTAGAGTTCACTGATGACATCATTGATGCGTATGCACAGTTACCTGAGCTGGTTTCGCACTTACATTTACCGGTTCAGAGTGGCTCAAATGCTATTTTGGCAGCGATGAAGCGCAACCATACAATCGATGTTTATATCAATCAGATTAATAAGCTAAAAGCCATTCGTCCAGATATTCATTTATCGAGCGACTTTATCATTGGCTTCCCTGGTGAAACTGATCAAGACTTCCAAGATACCTTGAACTTGGCGAAAGAGTTGAACTTCGATCACTCTTACAGCTTTATCTACCTGTCTCTTATACACATCTCCGAGCCCACGAGACGGACTCCTATCTCG
>CAJXUF010000051.1 GCA_913061175.1 uncultured Psychrobacter sp. | reverse complement strand
TCAATTCATAATAGTTCTTACTATATCTCATCTACTATATATAATTAAAACCAAAAAAAATCCGACCACATGACGTGATCGGATTTTTAGTATGTGGTGGAGATGGCGGGAGTTGAACCCGCGTCCGCCAGCATTACGCTCATGAATCTACATGTTTAGTTTCTGTCTTTAGTTTTAATCCGCACCGATCCGACAGTCAGGATGGATTGAACGATTCTCTACTTTTGAACCCAAGCAATTGAGACAATCGCTTGTGGCGAGCCTACATGCGGACGCTTCAACTTAGTTAACCAACTGTAGGTGATCAGCAACTAAGTAAGCAGGGTTTAAGCTGCTAGAGCGTAAGTTTCGTCGTTTGCGACTATAACAATATATGTTTGATTAACGAGAGGACATACACTCTCGACATGCATCATTGAGTTTCATCACCAGCGTCGAAGCCAGAACATCCCCAATAAGACTGGCTATTATATATGAGATATCGGTTAGGTTTCAACCTATAAGTAGCCTGCATTACATTACGTTACAGCTTAATAATTTACGCCAAAACAGTATTTAACCATTTGCCGATATTTTGAATCTGCGGCATACAGACTTGATGTGCCATCGGATAGGTATTGTAAGAAACATTATAGTCCTTTGCCGACAATAACTGCTGGGCTTGCTCACCTAGGATGACAGGCACGACTGGATCATGAGAACCATGTTCAATCAAAATCGGCATGTCTTTATTGGCAGCACTATACTCAATATTGTCATTGGTCGCTAAGTACGTAGAGAGCGTCATCAAACCAGCCAAACGCTTTGGATAGCCAAGTGCTACATGGTACGCAACTGCCCCGCCCTGAGAAAACCCTGCGATGACGATATGCTCTGGTAACACGCCGCGCTCTATCTCACGACTGATCAAATCTTGTATCTGCTGAGCAGATTCTTCAATCTGAGTCACATCTACTTTACGCTCCAGACTCATCTCTATGATGTCGTACCATGCTGGCATCACCATACCGCCATTTACCGTAACTGGGCGTTTAGGTGCATGTGGGAAGATAAAACGTACTGCCATATCATCAGCCAACCCAAGCTGCGGTACCACTGGCTCAAAATCATGACCGCTAGCACCTAAACCGTGAAGCCAAATCACTGCGCGATCTATCTTTTTTTGAGAGGGATTGTGCTCAACGACGACTGCGTCTAAATAGTTACTCATAGTTATCCTTAATAATGTAGTGAGATATGCCTTAAGCATTTCTGTATTTTTTGCCAAAATAATGTGTGTGTCATTATATGGTCAATATCATCTGTTAGTTTGAGAGTATGGTCAATAGTGAGGTACCAAACGGACAGTAGCGAAAATGAGAAAAGTATAAGAAGACACGTATGATTTTACGACCGATAAGCTTAAATACTGTCAGCTGTCTATTCTTTATTACATGTGCCTACAATTGTATCTGCATTAATGCTAAATTCTTGCAAGGTTAAGCTTTTACAAGAATGCACGACCTTTAGCTTCTTTTGGCAAATAGCAACCAATAGTCAAACGTTAATTTTTCAATTCCTATCCATACGTCCGATGGGATTTTTTATAATTTTGCAGGAACATTTTACATGACAATTTCTAATAAATCAGCGCTTGAGCTGAGTAAGCACACGCTGGCTAAAGTTAATAAGATTAATCTCGCCTTACCGCTAACGCTTATCAGCTCATTGTTGATAGTAGGCTGTACTACTGATAGCCGTTCGATGCTCACATCAAAAGTATCTTCATCGACAGTGCAGCCTCAACCTCAGCCACAGCCACAATCGTTCTCACCTGTCGCATATACCTATGGAGTGCGTCCATTTTACCTGATCAATGATATGGACGAGGGGCCACTAAAAGAAGAGCTACAGGCTTGCAAAGGGCAATTGCCAAGTAAGACAGACTTCTCTATTGCGCATCGAGGTGCGCCATTACAGCTGCCTGAACATACTTATGATAGCTACGTGGCGTCAGCACAAATGGGTGCTGGCATCTTAGAATGTGATGTCGCTTTTACCAATGACGGTGAGCTTGTCTGTCGTCATGCCCAAAATGATTTGCACACCACTACTAATATATTAGCCACGCCGCTCGCCAAACAATGCACCGTACCGCCCATATTGGATGCTAAAGGCAAACTTACTAATGCTGATAGTATCGAATGCCGTACCTCAGATATTAGCGGTACTGAGTTTAAAACACTGACGGGTAAAATGGATGCTGCCAATAAAAAAGCAACCAGTATTAGCGAATATATGAATGCGACTGCACCTTGGCGAACGGACTTATACTCGCAAAACGGCAAAATATTAACCTTAAAAGAGCATATCGCATTGGCACGTCAACTAGGCATGAAGCACACGCCTGAGTTAAAAGCACCTGCAGTGACTATGCCGTTTAACGGCTATCGTTTGGACGATTACCGCCAACAGCTGATAGATACTTATAAGGCAGCAGATGTACCTGCAAGCGATGTATTTGCCCAGTCATTCAATATAGAAGATCTGGATTACTGGATCAAAAACGAGCCAGCTTATGGGGCTAATGCCGTCTATCTTATTGATGACAGCAATGAGACCGCTAAGAATAAAACATTTGATAAAAATGACGCAACCACTTGGAAGCACTCATTGGCTGATATCAAAGCACGTGGCATTAACACCATTGCTCCAGCGCTTTGGTTGTTAGTCACTACTGATGGTAAGGGAAATATGCAACCATCAGAATACGCAAAACAAGCCAAAGCCAATGGTCTAAAAATCATTACCTGGTCGATAGAGCGTTCAGGACCATTAACGGATGGTGGCGATTGGTACTATAGCGGTCTTGGTGATGCTATCAACAATGATGGTGATATGATGAATTATATTGACGTACTAGCGCAAGACGTCGGTGTCCAAGGTATTTTCTCAGATTGGCCCGCTACAGTGAGCTACTATGCCAACTGCAAAGGTCTTAAATAGATTTACGCTTAGTCTATTAATAGACAGTCATGCTTAATTTTCGTTACCAAGGCCAGCTTATTTATTGAGCTGGCCTTTTTGTTGAATGTATTAAGATGATTACATCACAAACTATCTACTGAGCACTCTATTTTTCCATTAACTTTTCACACCATTTGACTCGTGGCAGCAAGAGCAGCCTGCTGTTTTGTGCTACGATAATTTACTAAGCTTATAAGATGATGTAGAGACTATGACCCATATTTTACTGGTAGAAGATGATCCTGCGATCGCGATGTCGCTTAAGGTTACCTGTAAGCGCGAAGGCTGGCAGATAACTTGGTTGGATAATGCCAGTAGCGTGTTACCCATGCTGCATAGTTATGAAGCACGAGATCTATCGGCGATCATTATGGATGTCGGTCTGCCAGATGGTGACGGCTTGAGCCTATGTCAACAAATACGTCATACACCTGATATCGACGCCTTAAAAGATTTGCCTATCGTGTTTTTGACCGCGCGTAGCGATGAGGTCGATCGTATTCTAGGATTGGAGATGGGCGGTGATGATTATTGCGCCAAACCCTTTAGTCCACGTGAATTGGTCGCACGCCTAAAAGCCATTTGGCGCCGTGAACAGCTGATTCAACAGTCAGGCTCTCATACCATAAACTTAGATAACAGTACGGATAATACTTACTCGAATAATCTATCAGGAAAAGCATTAACGTTTGAGAACCAATCTGGCGTTTGGCATTATCAACCGCTCAACTATTCATTAACATGGCAAGAGCAAAAGCTTGAGCTTAGCAATACAGAACGCAAAATTTTGCTAACGTTATTGCAAGCACCGCAGCAAGTCTTTAGCCGTGAGCAGTTGCTTAGCGCAGTAAGTGACTATCCTGACCACCGCTTGGCACGCACGATAGACAGTCATATCAAATCAATTCGTAAACAGCTTGCTATGGTAGATGCTAATGTCGATGTCATCCATACGCATCGTGGACTGGGTTACGCATTATGTCCAGCTTAACAGTGGCTGCTAGTTTATGAATAATAAAACCAATCCTACTGAGAATGATATTCATAATGACCAAAGCAATTGGTATGCCAAACTGCATCCTATCGGTACTGCTCAGCAAGCTCCCAAACGCAAACGACTGCTCAATTTAAGTATATTTTTTAGGATTTGGCTTGCAGTCGCTTTGGTACTCATCATATGCGGCGTGGTCGTGTTTACTCAGTTGTTTGGCTACGTCAAGCCAACCGCGCAGCAGGTCATCGAAGACACGCTCCTAGACACCAGTAAATTACTCGCGGCCAGTCTACAGGTACCGTTATCTACAGGGCAGCTCTATGATGAAGAATATCAAACGCAACTTGATGCTGCATTTGTCGGCATGCCAGCGATGGGCGAAACGCTCAGTCCTGTCGATCAAACCAAAAGCTACAGTAGCTTTCGCGTATACGTGACAGACAGTAGCGGCATAGTCATTTACGACTCCCTGCCCACACCTGATAATAATGAAGGGCAAAACTACGGGCGCTGGAACGATGTCTATCTCACCTTAAAGGGACAATACGGTGCAAGAAGCACGCTGCGAGACTATCAGCGGCGCGATGGTTCGGTCATGTATGTGGCTCAGCCCATCAAAAATCCGTCTGGAGATATCATCGGCGTGGTCAGTGTCGGTAAGCCTGTCGCTAGCGTATTGCCTTATTTAGATGACACACGTAACCGTATGCTTATCACTGCACTACTTATCAGCATCGCTGCCCTTATACTGGCAGGTCTAGTGGCATGGTGGCTCAAGCAGAGCATTACCTTGGTGACTCAATATACCAGTGCATTGGCAGAAGACACTAAAAAGCCCTATTTTTATCTGGGTCATGAATTAAATAGCCTGACAGATACCATCGAGACCATGAAGCATCGACTCGAAAACCGTGCTTACGTCACTGATTATGTCCATACTTTGACCCATGAGCTAAAAAGCCCTTTAACCGCCATACGCGCCAGTAGCGAGCTGTTAGAGGATGATGGATTAGATGGCCATAAACTGGATAATGAAGATCGGCAGATGCTCATTGAGACGGTTGGTGAGCAAAGCGTAAAGATGCAACAGCTCATCGACCGACTTCTGTTGCTGGCTAAAGTAGAACAGCCTACCTTTAAGCTCAACCGACAACTGACTCCCCTATTACCATTATTGCAAAGCCTGATCAAAGATAATACAGCCAAGCAGCAACAGCAGAATCTATACCCTATTGATATACATATTGATAATAAGAATGTGAACAATACTGCAAACTTGCCAGCAGAGTTGTTGGCATCTACCAGTGTGTATGCTGACCAGTTTTGGTTAATACAAGTACTGCAAAATGTGCTTGATAATGCGATACACTTTGCAAATCATACCGTTGAGATTTCATTACATAGCACTGCTCGAACCGTCACTATCGATATATTCAATGATGGTAAGCTGCTACCCGAATATGCTGTCGCAAAAGCATTTGAGCGTTACTTTAGCTTGTCTCATCAAAGCCAACCATCATCTCAAGCAATGAATCAGGCAACAGACCAAACGACGAATCATACAGACAGCAATGACCTAAATACAGACTCGGTATATCCAACGACTGAGCCAAGGCAGACTGACCATAATAATAATACGCTTAAAAAAGGCACTGGCCTTGGACTCACCTTAGTAAAGCAAGTGATTGAACATCATGGCGGTCAGGTAGCCATCAATAATGTCCGTACCAATGGTGATAAAGCTGACACTAATAAAGCTAGAACTGATAACACTGATACTAGTAAAAACCAGCGTTCTGGTGTGATGGTTAGTATCACCCTGCCATTGGCCTGAAAATAATAACTTATAGTCGATTCAATTTAAGAGTAGTACAAGGCAACCGAGTGCAGATGTATATGTGATACTTCAAGCGAGGTTAACGCTGTAATACTTTTATAGTGGAATGATTATATATGGATTCATCAACTTTCCATCATGACTACACAGGATTTCTACTTCATTGTTTTACGATAGCACTAAGATCTGTTGAACCGTCAAATTCGTAAAGTAAATTAGGAGTAAAAAATCTATGTCACATCAATTAACGGATAACCCTATTATCAATAACCTAATCGGCTTTAGCCGTCATCACTGTGCACAAACATTAACGAGCCAAGGCGTCGATAGTATTGAGTTTGGTCATTGGCTAGCAATTCCTAGTCAGCGGTTATTATTGGTCTTTCGCCATCAGCAATGTGTGACTATTGATGAATATCAACTGGCAGCCTAATACTTTGCTCGCTCAACACATTAATTGTATTTAGGTAATACCTGTATTTTATTAGAATGTAAAAAAGCCCTTTATCATTTCTAGTATTAAACTACTGGAAACAACAAAGGGCTGATTACTCTACGACAAAAATACTAAGTAATCGATTGTACTGGCGGCTTCACATCCGCGTTTTGACCACGGTGACGTAGATAATGATCAAGCACTACAATCGCTAGCATCGCTTCGGCAATGGGCGTAGCACGCACACCAACGCAAGGATCATGACGACCCTTGGTCAGCATATCGACGGCTTCACCTTGAGTGTTAATGCTCTTGCCAGCAGTAGTAATGCTAGAGGTTGGTTTTAGCGCAATACTCACACGGATATCTTGGCCTGATGAGATACCGCCCAAGACACCACCAGCATGATTGGCTGCAAACCCATCTGGCGTCAGCTCATCACGAGCGCTATGTCCGAATTGACCTGCTACCGCCATCCCATCACCAATCTCGACTCCTTTGACCGCATTGATACTCATCATCGCATGAGCGATATCGGCATCTAAACGATCAAATACTGGCTCGCCTAAGCCTACTGGTACACCGCTTGCAATGATATCAAGGCGCGCGCCACAGCTAGTGCCTTCACGACGCAAGTTATCAATCAAAGTTTCAAAACGGCCAATCGCTTCTTTGTCTGCACAAAAGAACGGATTGCTATTTACGAATTCCCAGTCAATTTGGCTTGGGTCTAAGACATTACTATGCTCATTGCCAATCTGAGTCACGTGACCACGAATTTGTACGCCCAAACGTTCTTGCAAGTATTTCTTGGCGATAGCACCAGCCGCTACTCGCATGGCCGTCTCACGCGCTGACGAACGACCGCCACCACGATAGTCACGGAAGCCATATTTCATACTATAAGTATAGTCAGCGTGTCCAGGACGGAAAGTATCTTTGATATCGCTATAGTCTTTGGATTTTTGATTGGTATTGCGAATCAATAGACCGATAGACGTACCTGTGGTTTTGCCTTCAAATACGCCAGAGATAATCTCAACTTCATCAGACTCACGGCGCTGGGTTGAATACTTAGACGTACCCGGTTTGCGACGATCCAAATCTACTTGTAGGTCTTCTGCAGATAATGCTAAACCTGGTGGTACGCCATCAACGATGGCCATAAGGCCTGCCCCATGCGACTCACCGCAAGTGGTGACCGTAAAAACCTGCCCAATACTATTGCCTGCCATAACTGTCCTTAAACAAGTAAACGCTACTGATGACTATGTGACCAATCACTCATGGTTATTACTTATACTGCTTATAATGAGTGATTGTAGTTGTTGCTTATAGTTTCGGCTCATGCAGCCGACGTCTATTTAACCTAATATCTGTCTATTGAAGGCTATCTAATAGCTGAACATAAGAGGCAAACAATTGACGGTTTGAGATTAGCTCATCGTAGGTAATCGCAAAGACACCATGCCCGCCATGTGCAAACTTCAACCAATCAAACTGGATTTCAGGATAGGCTTGTTTTAGCGCCCATTCGCTGTCACCCACTTCACAGATCAGCAACCCATCTGGGCTAAGGTAATCTGGCGCTTCAAATAAGATACGATGTACCAAATCTAAGCCATCTTGACCTGCTGCTAGTGCATGCTCAGGCTCATATAAGAACTCAGGCGGCAAATCTGCCATGATAGCAGCGTCCACATACGGTGGATTGGTGACGATAAGCTCATACTGATTCTCAGCAGGTATCTTGGCAAACAAATCAGACTCGATTACGTTTACTTGATGGCCAAGGTCATGATGATCGACGTTGACCATTGCCACCTCTAATGCGCCTTTATCGATATCAACAGCATCAACCAACGCATCAACGAAACGAGTAGCAAGCGCGATTGCGATACAACCAGAGCCAGTACACAAGTCCAAGATACGCTCAGGCTGCGACAATTGCTTCACATCCAAGCCATGATCATAAAATACCGCTGACTTTTCGTTCGGACTGATACCCAGTGGTTTGGCCAATTCGGTAACTTCAAAGTACGGATGGAACTGCTGACGAATCAACTCTGCAATCGGTGAACGAGGGATAAGAACACGCTCATCAACATAAAAAGGCAAATCGCAGAAGTACGATAAGTTAATCAAATAACTTAGTGGTTTACGCTCAGCGATACGCTCTTCTAACAGCCCTAGTACCAACTGCTTCTCAGACGTGGTCAGACGACAATCTAAAATCTGCTCATTGGCAGACCAATCGAGAGACAAAGAGTGCAAGACAATGGCTGACGCTTCTGCAAACTCATCGGTTGTGCCTTGTGCAACAACGACGTCATAATTACGCAGCTGCGTGACTGAAAAACGAATAAAGTCGCGAATACTGACAAGCTGCTCACGTGCTTCGTTTAGCTCTGCATGTAAGTTAGCAAATTCATCGTGCTCACCAAGAAGTCCAGTCTCTAAATCATACTCCATCTCACCGTCTAAGCCCTCAGACTCATCATTGAAGTATTGGTTTTGAAACTCTTCTGCACTCATTGTTTGGTCTTCTGACATATCGCACCTTGTGGATTAACTGCTAGCGGGTTAAATTGCTTTTTGCTAAAAATCGTTATATTAAATAAAATTCAGTCATACATTATAGACGTAAACCTCTAGTAGCGCCAATAACTGTCATTTTTACTTGTACAAAAAATAGTGCGAATAATGAACAGTTTGCGTAAGAATCGAGCACGACGCCATACACACCTTGGTTAAATTATTACCCAACTGTAGCTAATACGTCAGCAGTTGACGTTTGGCAAGTCTTAAATGCAAAAAGATGTGTCAAAAGTTTGCGATGCAATCAAATTATGCGCATAATAGCCGCATTAGTAGCAACCACAAGTGACTCAATATGATGAAAATAAAGCCAATTATTACTGCCATATCTATCGCAGCTGTAAGTGCCAGTGTAGCCGCAATTGCTGCACCTGCCGATAGTACTCGCACATTGCCAGTACGCACGGCTGACGCTATACCAGGCCTTGCCAAAAAGGTTAGCCTTAATGTGCAAGAGAACCGCAGTCGCTCAGATGGCGCTGCTACTGTACAGTTAAATACAGAGAAAGCGAAACCAGTCGACAGCATGAACCAGCTTATCAATAACAAGCAAGAAGCCAACCAAAACGTCCCAGCCCCAGCTGCTGACAATATGAGTGCAGCAGAACTAACGCGTAAAGATGAGCAGGCTGACCGTAACGATGACATTAGTGAAGGTCAAGCCGTTGCTGCGCCTAGCGACCTATCATCTATCGACTCGTCTGATCCACTCGCTTTTGAGTTACCAGAGAGTGAGAAGCGTCAAGACTTCAGCGATGATCCGACCATCAAAAACATTGAAGACAAAGATGGTAAGAAGCACACAACGCTGAACTTGTCGAACTATGCTAAGCAAGTGAACGGTGCTGTCTGGTCACCTAATATGAAAGTCAACTCAGCGATGACCATCAAAATGCAGGCATTGCTCGATTGGAACCATGCTTCTCCTGGTCCTATCGATGGCGGTTGGGGCATGAACAGCAAAAAAGCCCTTGTTAACTTCCAAACGATGAAAGGCTTGCCAGCGACTGGTAAAATGGATCAAAAAACTTGGGATGCATTGGTTAAAAACATTCCTGCAAACAAACCTGTCCTTGTTACTTACACGTTGACCGCAGACGATATCAATACCAATTTTGCGACTACCCCTTCTGGTTCAGAAGCGAAGTCAAAAATGAAAGGTCTTTATTATCAAGATATTAAAGAGATGCTAGGTGAACGTTTCCATATGGATGTACGTTACTTAGATAAACTTAACAAGAATAAAAAGTACGCTGTTGGCGAGACTATCACAGTACTAAATACTCGTGACAAGCTGAACCAACGTATCAATCGCGTGGTTGCCAACAAAGCCGACAAAACATTATATGCCTATAATGGTGACAAATTGGTTGCTACTTATCCAACGACCGTTGGTAGTGATGCTACACCGTCTCCAAAAGGCACGTTTAAAATTATCAATAAAGTAAAAATGCCTTGGTATAAATCAACCGTCGGTGAAGGCGCTCAAAAGAAAGTTCATATGATAGCACCTGGACCAAACAACCCAGTCGGTGTCGTTTGGATGGGATTATCTAAGCCTTCTTACGGTTTACATGGCTCACCAGTACCTGAAGGTATCAGTCGTCAAGGCTCAGCAGGTTGTGTTCGTTTAACCAACTGGGATGTGTTAGAAGTTTATGCCAATATCGAAAATGGCGCAGTTGTCGAACTTCAATAAATAGAACCTTATTAAATCTAGCTTCAATGCTAGTTAGCAAATAATTCTAACGATAAAAAAGACCTCAATATTGAGGTCTTTTTTTGTTTGTTGATAGGTGGTTCCACTTCACATCGATAACACTGCTTGTCTTTATGTTTGATTTTATGTTTTATAGCCTTCTTCATTGCCAGTAATACTGCCAATTTTTTTGGTAAAGAATAACCCTGCAGGTATTGAAGCCAAAACACCCAATCCCACCGCTATTTGAATATGAAATATCTCATCGAACCCTGTAATGAGAGCACCAATCATAAAAAGCCCAATAGTCACGGTGGCTGTCATTGAGTATATGACAGAAAATAATGGCCAGTTCATAAGTTACTCCTTATCTTTATTGTGGATATAATATATTTAACCTTAATTCCACAAAAAAAGTAAGTATTTACCGTGAACCCTTGTAGCATCTATATTTAATGACTCTAGAATAAAAACCATGCTATTATTAAGGTTTTAGACTTAATCATAAGAAACATCAGTTCCTACTCCCACCTTCTCTCAACTCTTTTTTATAATTTTCAAGAATCCCCTATATCTTTATTTATTTATCATTACAATAATGACTTTCTTTATCTACTAAGAACGCTATCTGCTATGTCCTCATCTGAAAAAAATACTGCGCCTAACTCAGTGGATCAAAACGAGTCATCAGCCACTACTGACGCTTTTCACAATCAAGACGCGACAATTGACCCAGTAGCTGATGATGCTGTCGATCACGATGAAAGCGAAGACACTCAACGCAAGCAATCGACTGATACAGATGGCGAAACAGACTCCGAAGTAGACACTGAATGTGCGCAGCCACCTGACGCTGAGATAACCATGGAAACCATCAGTGACGATGTGGTCGTAGCAACCTTAGAATCGACAGAACCTGAGTCACAGTCAAATACTGAAGCATCAGAGATTGCAGAATCAGAATCTATAGAAGCGAAAGAAAAGTCCGATTTCTTTCAGTCTGATACGGCAGAAACAACAGAAAAAAGTGTTCAAGACGATAGTGATGCTGAAGTAACGGTAAAAGCAGAAGACGACCCTGCCGATGACACAAACATCGCAGCACAGTCATCAGATAATAAAACAGCCAATCAACAAAAAACAAAAAATGCATCTAGTCGCAATAATGACCATCAAAATAATGACTCAGAAGATAAAAGCCAAAATAAAGACACCGATGTAGAAGACAGCGATGTAGAAAACGAAAATGACGAGGATGAGGTTCAAGAGAAAAAAGAAGCCAAACTTGAGTCTTATAAGCAGTTTGTCGCCGAGCAATTCAGCAATCAAAAGGTAGATTACCCAGAAGTACGGGTTAGAATTGAGGCGAACGCGCTACCTAGCAAGATGTACTTCATCATGAACATTTTGTCTGCCATCATTGCCAGTTATGGGCTAGTGACCAATTCAGCAGCCGTGGTCATTGGAGCGATGTTGGTTGCGATGATGCTAGGCCCTATCACGGGTATAGCGCTAGCAATTATCGATCACCGTATGCCACTGCTACGTAAGTCGCTCTTTACCGTCATTATCGGTGTCTCATTGGTGGTATTGGTCGGCTTTATCGTTGGTTGGCTACATAAGGAACAACCGCTAACGGCAGAAATCCTATCACGTACCCAGCCTACTTCCATGGATTTAATGATTGCCTTAGCTGGTGGTACGGCTGGTGCTTATGCAATGGTATCCCCGCATCTTTCAGTCGCTGTTGTCGGCGTTGCGGTTGCCACAGCCTTGGTACCACCACTGGCTGCTAGTGGTATCTTGCTTGCTAATGGCGAGATGCAGCTTGGGCTTGGTGCCCTGTTATTGGCAGCGACCAACATTCTTGCTATCCAGTTTACCAATGCGCTTGTCTTATGGGTCTTAGGGTTCCGCCGTTTGGTCGATGATGATTATAAATCCAATACCTATCTGACTTTTTTGCAGCGCAATGCCGTGACTTTATTGCTACTTGGGGGCTTAGGTGCCTATTTGACCGTCAATCTACAAACCAATGCCAAGCAGCAAGTATTTGAGAGTAGTGTCAAAGAAGCCATTAACAACTACTTTATCGACCAAGGCAATGTATTGACCAATACGCAGTTTGATACCTCAGAAGAAAACCAAGTAGTGCGGGCGATCGTACGTGGAGAGACATTACCAAGCTCATACGATGTTCGCCAGATTGAAACGCTCATTACTAATGATATGGCAGAGAATTTCCCAGAGTACTTGCCAATCAAGCTTCAACTACGTTATTTGCCTGTACAAGTAATCGAGTCTAATCCAACGACGCAAGACAAATTAGATGAAACGGATGCAGCAATTTTGACCAATTAGTCTGCATACTCTACAAATTAGGCGATGACTAGCACACGTATAATAACCTAGTAGTTATAACTCTTGTACCAAGAGCTTGGGCGTTTGTGCTAAAATCGCTTGCAAAATTATTTTATGTCATTTACTCAATTCTATCCGTCAGTAAGGAGCCGCTGTGAGCCAGCCATTTCGCTCAGCCGATATTCGCCAAGCCTTTATCGATTTTTTCATAAGCAAGCAGCACACCCAAGTTTCATCGTCTAGCTTGATTCCACACAATGATCCGACATTGCTATTTACCAATGCCGGTATGAATCAGTTTAAAGAGACCTTTTTGGGTATGGAACCACGTGACTATACACGTGCGGTAACCTCTCAAAAGTGCGTACGTGCTGGCGGCAAACATAATGATTTGGATAATGTCGGCTATACTGCCCGTCATCATACTTTCTTTGAAATGCTTGGCAATTTCTCGTTTGGTGATTATTTCAAGCAAGCAGGCATCGAGTACATTTGGGAGTTTTTGACCTCAGATAAGTGGCTAGCGATTGATAAAAATCGTCTCTATGTGACTATCTATGAAACTGATGACGAAGCCTTTGAGATTTGGAATAAAAACATCGGCATCCCGAGTGAGCGCATCATTCGGATTGGTGATAACAAAGGTGCTCCTTACGCTTCTGATAACTTTTGGACAATGGGTGACACGGGTCCTTGTGGCCCTTGTACCGAGGTCTTTTATGACCACGGCGCCGATATCGAAGGCGGCTTGCCAGGTACGCCAGAAGAAGACGGCGATCGCTATATTGAGATTTGGAACTGCGTATTCATGCAGTTCAATCGTCAAAAAGACGGCACGCTATTACCACTCCCTGCACCTAGCGTCGATACGGGCATGGGGCTTGAGCGTATTAGTGCCATTATGCAAGGCGTTCATGGCAACTACGAGATCGATTTATTTGTTCATTTGATGGACGCAGCAGCTGAGATACTAAAAATCAATAATGAGCAACAATCATCATTGAAAGTCATCGCTGACCATATTCGTGCGGTAGCATTTTTGATTGCTGATGGTGTCACGCCAAGTAATGAAGGTCGCGGCTATGTATTGCGCCGTGTCATTCGTCGTGCGGTACGCCATGGCAATAAGCTTGGCGCTGATAGCGAGTTCTTCTATAAGATGGTTGCGCCGCTTGTGGCTGAAATGGGCAGTGCCTATCCTGAGCTACAAGACAAACAAAGCGTCATAGAAAATGCTATTCAAAAAGAAGAAGCACAGTTTGCTAAAACATTGGCCCAAGGCTTACGTTTACTTGCCAGCGAACTTGAAGGCTTACAAGATGGCGATACGCTATCTGGTGAAGCGGCATTTAAGCTTTATGATACCTATGGTTTCCCACTTGATTTGACCGCCGATATCACTCGTGAGCGTGGTATTGCTATTGATGAAGCCGAATTTGATGAGCATATGCAGGCACAACGTGAGCGTGCGCGTGATGCTGGCAAGTTTGACGTCGATTACAGCAGTGTCATCCAAGTAGAAACGCCAACGACATTTATTGGCTATGAGCAGCTTGAAGAAGACGGCGTAACTATTGATGCACTTTATCAAGACGGCAACCCGGCAGACAGCTTAACAGAAGGTATGGAAGGCGTTGTGGTATTAGATCGCACCCCATTTTATGCTGAAGGCGGCGGTCAAGTTGGTGAGCTTGGTGAAATCCGTACGGCATCTGGCGTCTTTGAAGTACAAGATACCAAAAAATCTGGTCAAGCGATTATCCATTATGGTGTCGTGACCATGGGCGATATCAGCACTAAGCAAACCGCTGAAGCGCAAGTACTGTCCAGCATACGTGCAGCCAGTGCCAAAAACCACTCAGCCACTCACCTATTGCATGCAGCGCTAAGAGAAGTATTGGGTGACGCAGTCACGCAAAAAGGCTCACTAGTCTCAAGCGAAGTGCTACGTTTTGACTTTGCTTATGATAAGCCTGTTAGCGCCGCTGAAATCATGCGTGTCGAACGTCTCGTTAATGAGCAAATTCAAGCCAACACCCCTGCCCGTATCGAGCATATGTCGATTGACGAAGCGATGAACCAAGGCGCTATGGCACTGTTTGGCGAAAAGTACGGCAGTGACGTTCGAGTCCTAACCATGGGTACAGATCGTATCGTTGATGGTCAGCGCAAGCCTTTCTCTATTGAGCTATGCGGTGGCTTGCATGTACAGCGTACGGGCGATATCGGTGTGCTAAAAATCACCAGTGAGTCTGGTATTGCGGCTGGTATCCGCCGAGTTGAAGCTGTCACTGGCATGAACGCGGTCAAAAACATCCAGCAAAGCGAGCAACAACTGAGCGAGTTGGCAAGTCAGCTGAAAGTAAAACGTCCTGAAGTGGCAAAGCGTGTCCGTACGATGGCTGATAAGCAACGTGACCTAGAAAAACAACTAGAGCGCTTGCAGCAAAAAATCGCCAGTGCTCAAGCAGCCAATTTGCTTGACGATGTACAAACGATCGCAGGTACCCCAGTTCTTATCAGTACTTTAAGCGGTATCGATGGTAAATCTATCCGTACGCTGATGGACGATATCAAATCAAAATTGCCTGATAGCGTGATTGTATTAATTGGTGATAAAGATGACCAATTAGCACTCGCAGCGAGCGTCGCAAAATCTGTCACTGCCAAAGTGAAAGCTGGTGATATTATTCGTCATTTGGCAGGTGAGCTTGGTGGTAAAGGTGGCGGTAAGCCTGACTACGCACAAGGCGGCGCACCGAAGTCTGGTAACAGTGCAGCGGTTATTAGTGCTCTACCTGCTTGGATTGAAACCCAGCTTAGCTAAGCTAGTGAATATTAAACTCGCGAATATACTAGTATAGCGCGTCACAATGTATCTTATACTTATCGCATAGCTTTACTCTACTACGCATAGAATACGTGATTGGTTATAACTACTATAACCAATTGCCATACATCTAAGCGCTCCTGAGGCTTAAAGTTATGCGGTAGATATGGTATAAAGGTCAACGTTTGGGCATATTGTTCATTCCATAAGGTTGATAGATACCATTAGAAGAATGAAAGACCTAAAGACATAACTCTTATCATCTGGCTTTATCTATACAAGCATTGACGAGCATCACATTGACTCTCATCAATGACAATAAAAAGTCATTATTGAATAAATAGGTAGATTTTTATGGCGTTAATAGTACAGAAATACGGCGGCACCTCGATGGGCAGTATCGACCGCATCAAAAACGTCGCCAAACGAGTCAAACGCTGGCATGACAATGGTCACCAAGTGGTCGTCGTGGTCTCAGCCATGAGCGGCGAAACCAACCGTTTGATTGATCTAGCTCGCCAAATTAGCACGCAGCCTGATCCTCGCGAATACGATCAGATGGTCTCAACAGGTGAGCAGGTTTCTATCTCACTCCTCGCTATGGCCATTAAAGAGCTTGGTATTGGTGCCCGTTCAATGACTGGTCGCCAAGTCGCAATTAAAACCGACAATGCCCATAATAAAGCCCGTATCGAAAGCATCGATGACAAAAACATACGCGAGCAATTAGATGCTGGCAATATCGTTATTGTGGCAGGCTTCCAAGGTATTGACGAAGAAGGCAACGCGACCACATTAGGACGCGGCGGTTCTGATACCACAGGTGTGGCGATTGCTGCGGCCTTGGGCGCTGACGAGTGTCAAATTTATACCGATGTCGATGGCGTCTATACCACTGACCCTCGTGCTGTCTCTTATACACATCTGACGCTGCCGACGA
>CAJXUF010000050.1 GCA_913061175.1 uncultured Psychrobacter sp. | reverse complement strand
CACTCTTTAAATCAAAGTCTTTACCTAAAGCAATCGTAGCCACTGCCGTCGCTCTTGTCGTATCGACCTCAGCTATGGCGCATGATCCAAAAATGCATGCGCAAAAGGATCAAATGAGCTGTGAAAAGTTGGAAAAGCATATGCAGATGATGGGAAAAATGGATCATAGCAAGATGGATATGAAAGATCCTGCTATGAAAGCAATGATGGCTAACATGGGTAAAATGAAGCAAATGTACCAAAAACACTGTGTTACTAACGACAGTAAATCTTAAAAACTTTAGCTCTGTTAAATAGCAGTCAACACTTAACGAAAATAAAGTTTTAGGAAAACATATGAAATTTTTATTGGGTGCGCTCTTTACCGTATTTGTGGCAATCGTTGGCGTGTTTGCGGTTGTTACTAGTGGCGTTGTCAATGTGGGAGCTGACCAAGAGCATAGCCCAATGATGTTTAGCTTTTTGGAAACCGCTCGCAATCGTTCCATAGCAAATGCCAGTAAAGATATTGTGGTACCAGACTTAGAGAAGGTCGATATCAGCTCTGGGGGCGCGGACTATAAGGATATGTGTGCAGGCTGTCACTTGTCTCCGGGAGTGGCACAAACTGACTTTAGTGAGGGCTTATATCCAAAGCCGCCCAACTTTACCAAGGCTGATATTGTCAAACGTTATCAAACAGAAGACGGTGCAAAGCAAGGCTTTTGGGCAATCAAGCACGGTATTATGGCATCAGGCATGCCAGCATGGGGTGCTTCTCATGACGACGATAGAATGTGGGCAATGGTCGCTTTTATCAGATCGTTACCTGAATTAGATGAAAGCCAATACACGATGCTAACCACTAGGATAGATGGCGATATGATGGACATGTCATTTGACGGTGATATGAATATGTCGGATGATGGATCTGGAATGCAGCATTAATACTTTCTAGATATGAAAGCCTCCTAACTCACGGTTGTCGCTATTATATTAATAATGCAGTACTGAACAATGCTGCATTTAATGTTTTTAGTTAAGTACATAAGAATTCAAATATAGGGTGTAAGTTTTTAGAATATCGAGCATAATAATAGACGTTTAGGAGTAATTTAATGAGACATTACACACATGTGCTTTCTAATGGACATAGCTGGTTATCCGGTCGTGTCCTTTTATTGGTGGTGACATCGTCACTCTCGTTAACGCTAGCCGCTTGCAGCCAATCTAATACCAGTGGCTCTGATTCTCAACCAGTAAAGGTTGAACAGTCTGCTACCCAGAATGCACAAGTACAAAATGAAAGTTCTGCTCCTACAAATGCTCCCGTTAACAGCTCGTCATCATTACTCAAAAACGTCTCAGCCACAGTTTATAAAGATGCCAACTGCGGCTGCTGCAAAGAATGGGTAGGCTATGCCGAAGGTCATGGTCTAAGCGCAACTGCGCAAGACGTTACAGATTTATCTTTATTTAAAGAGCGTTACGGTGTCCCGCAGCAAATGCGCTCTTGTCATACCACCGTCACTACTAATGGTTATGTTTTTGAAGGGCACGTTCCTGCCAAATACATGGCACAGTTTCTAGCCAGTCCGCCAACTGATTCCATCGGTCTTGCGGTACCGAGTATGCCAGTTGGTAGTCCGGGCATGGAATATCAAGATAAATTTATGCCCTATAAAGTCATGCAATTGAACAAGGATGGCAGCACTCAAGTGTATGCGGCTATTGAGTCGCCAGCGCAGCAGATGTAGTTCTATTAATAAGTTATCAGATATATAAGTTCAACTCTCATTTCATGGATTAACTTAGGTCAATATTATGAATAAAAACAGATTTAACCGCAGGCGTTTTTTGACAGGGTCATCCACCTTGCTCGGCGCGTCGATGCTATCCACACTACCGACGATGGCTAATAGTGCTTTAACTAAAAGCCAAAATGTCGTAGTCAATAGTGATAGAGCCGATCACATTGTACCTATACTAACGGGTAATGAATTTGATCTTTATGTCAGTGAGAAGATGATAACGGTCAACGGCAAGTCAAGCATGGCAACGCTGATAAATGACTCACTGCCTGCGCCAACGCTTAAGATGCAAGAAGGCGATACGGTCACCATTCGAGTCCATAATCAGCTGAATGAGTCGACCTCTATTCACTGGCATGGCCTCTTAGTGCCGTTTGAGATGGATGGCGTACCGGGTATCAGCTTTGATGGTATTCCTGCGGGTAGCACCTTCACGTACAAATTTAAACTGATACAGTCAGGCACTTATTGGTATCACTCGCATACTGGCTTCCAAGAGCAGACCGGTATGCGCGGGGCCATCGTCATTGAGCCGAAAGGGCGCGAACGCTATCCTATCGAGGAAGATCACGTTATCCTGCTTAGTGATTGGACGCATCGCGATCCGCATAATCTGCTAAAACTACTTAAGCAGCGTGCTGACTTTGATAATTATCATCTGCCAGACTTTAAAAAGCTATTGTCCGATATTGCCGAAACGGATCTGAAAACCGCGTTTGATAAGCGCAAAAGTTGGAATCAGATGCGCATGATGCCGACAGACTTTACTGATCTGTCTGGTGAAAAAACCTTTACCTATCTGATGAATGGTAAAACCACAGCGGCTAACTGGACGCAACTTGTCAAGGCTGGACAGCCTGTCAAACTACGTTTTATTAATGGTTCAGCGCAGACGATATTTGATGTACGCATCCCCGGCCTAAAAATGAAAGTCGTCGCGACGGATGGGATTGATGTCAGTCCCGTCGATATCGATGATTTCCGTATTGGGGTGGCCGAGACTTATGATGTCATCGTGACGCCCACTAAAGACGCGCATACCATATTTGCTCAAAACATAGATCGGTCAGGCTATGTTGCGACAACGCTTGCTACCAAAAAAGGTGCTCGTCCTGCGATACCTGCTATGGACAAAGTCGAATGGCTGACGATGGCCGACATGATGGGCGCCATGGGATCGAATGGCTATAACGCTAAACATGCCAAAACAGAATATGACTTTAAGTCCGATATGCGTGTGGACAGTCCACGTATGAACCTTGACGATCCAGGTATCAACCTGCGCAATATTAATAGAGAGGTTTTGAATTATAGTCAGTTGCGCTCTGTCGGCGATGAGATAATGGCAGAGCAGCGCAAACCCACCAGAGAGATTGAAATACATCTGACGGGAAACATGGAGCGCTATATTTGGGCTCTAGACGGGGTTATGTTCAAAGATGCCGCACCGGTCAATATTAAGCCGGGTGAGCGCGTACGTATTACCTTAGTCAATGACACCATGATGAATCATCCCATGCATTTGCATGGTATGTGGAGCGATCTGCGGATGCCTTCAGGTGAGTTTCAAGTACGTAAGCATACGATAATGGTACAGCCTGCACAAAAGATAAGCTTTGATGTCACCGGAGAAGCTGGCAGATGGGCATGGCATTGCCACTTGCTCTATCACATGGAAGCAGGGATGTTTAGAGAAGTTGCCGTTGTTTAATAAACCTTCGAATATGAGCCTTATTATGAAAATATATAAAGTAGGTCTACCGTTTATTGGCATGTCATCTTTTATGCTACTAATGTCACCTTTAGCAAACGCTGCTGAGATGTCGAACATGGATCATGGCAGTATGGACATGTCTGGTATGGATATGTCAGATATGGACCATAGTGGCATGGATATGTCAGGCGATATGTCGGATATGGATCATAGTGGTATGGATATGTCAGGCGATATGTCGGATATGGATCACAGTGGTATGGATATGTCAGGTGACATGTCAGATATGGATCATAGTGGCATGGATATGTCGGGCGATATGTCAGGTATGGATCACAGTAGTATGGACATGTCAGGTATGGATCATAGCAGTATGAATATGGATATGTCTGGAATGCAAGGCGGCGAACCACCTCCTAATGCTCGTAGTCCCGACTACTCAAATGGTGTTGACTATGGACAGTATGGTAAACCGGTAATGATGGGTAGCTTACCGTTATGGGGTGTGTCAGTAGAAACTTTGGGCTATCAGTTTGAGAATGACCAAATCGATTTTGAAGCTGAAGGCTGGTACGGTACTGATAGTAATCGTGTCACTCTACGCAGTGAAGGTAGTGCTCAAACTAACGATGATAAAGAGATCGATAGTCTAAGCTCACTCGCTTATTGGAAGCCGCTCGGTATCTTCTGGAATGGAGAAGCGGGTATTGCTTATAATACTGAAAACGATAAGTCCGCAATCATGGCAGGCATTGCTGGTACGGCGCCGTACTTCGTTGAGACTGACGCAAGAGCTTATCTATATACTGATGGTCAAGTCCAGCTTGATCTTGGGGCAGCGTACGAGTGGCGCTTAGATCAGCGTTGGGTGGTCAGACCAGAGCTGGAGCTGACTGCCTTTAGTAAAGATGATACCGATAACGGTATTACTAAAGGATTTAATGAGTTTGAAGCTGAAGTTAGGCTGGCTTATGAGACATTCAGTCGTCAGCTTGCGCCTTATGTTGGTTTCAGCTACGAGAGCGCCTTGGGTGATGCGCGAGACTTACGTCGTCAAGAGGACGAAGACGTTGATTCTAATAGTCTGACTGCTGGTGTGATGTTTTGGTTCTAGTGTTAACCATGTAAGTAACAACAGTTTATAACACTAGCTCTAAAAAAAGCACCTCTTTATTTAGGTGCCTTTTTACTAAATTAAGGACAAGAATATGAATAACCATATGGATAATAAACAGAAGCAAATGAACCCTTATGTAAAGTTCACAATCATGATTTTAACATCGACAGTCGTGATGTTTATCATGATGTATTTTAATACTTATCAATGGGATCACGTTTATTTTAGCGAAACCAGAGCTTATATGGCGTTATATATGGGCGCGGTAATGGCAGTTATCATGCTCGCCTTTATGACCAATATGTATAAAAAGACTAAGGTCAATCTAAT
Organism: uncultured Psychrobacter sp.; assembly: GCA_913061175.1. Lineage (GTDB taxonomy): Bacteria > Pseudomonadota > Gammaproteobacteria > Pseudomonadales > Moraxellaceae > Psychrobacter. Next base: position 11,808 of record CAJXUF010000050.1, on the reverse strand, counting down.
GGTTTATGGGATTAGTGTCGTGCTATTTGCCTTTGGTTTATGGGGCGTTAGATCACAACAAACGGTCGATCAAGTGGATTGGATGCAGGCGATGATACCGCATCACTCGATTGCTATTTTGACCAGTTCGCGTGCTGATATCGAAGATCCACGTGTACGTCAGCTTGCTGATGACATTATCGAAGCACAAAAGCGTGAAATCGCTGAGATGCAAGCGCTTATTGAAGAGTTGGAATAATATATTATGATACCAATAAGTAAGCTCTTCTTTAAAAACTATTTACTATATCGCGTCTTTTAATTCTAACTATACCTACTCCTTACTTCAAAAATAACCTGTAAAACTGAAGTTCTACGAAGAAATAGATTAAGGTCGAATAAGTATGAAGCAAGATAGAACGACTCGCTATCAGAAGGATAGTTTGACATTATCAGGAACAGTTATGCTAGGTACCGGTGTCATGATCGGTGCTGGTATTTTCGCTCTGACCGGTCAGATGGCTCAGATGACGGGTTCGCTTTTCCCACTTGCTTTTCTAGCCGCCGCAATCGTTGTTTCTTTTAGTGCCTATTCTTATATCAAAATCTCTAACGCTTACCCGTCGGCTGGCGGTGTTGCAATGTACCTGCATCAGGCATACGGAGATCGTTTACCGACTGGATTTAATGCCCTGCTGATGTATTTCTCCATGGTTATAGCGCAGAGCTTTTTGGCCCGGACGTTCGGGTCATACACTATGCAGTTATTCGGTGGCGATGACAGCGGTCGCATGGTATCCATCCTTGGCGCCGCGCTTATTCTTGCTGCGTTCTTTATCAATTTACTTGGTAATCGTTGGATTCAGGGGGTTGCATCGGTTATCGGTATTATAAAAATTGTCGGTATTCTTATATTCGGGTTGGTTGGTATCTGGCTAGCTGATAGCTTTGCAGTTGATTCTTCTACATTAGATGACACTAATACTATTGGTGACTTTCTTGGCGCAACGGCGCTAGGCATACTGGCATTTAAAGGCTTTACCACGATTACCAACAGTGGCTCGGAAGTAAAAAATCCTCATCGCAACGTCGGCCGTGCCATTGTAATATCAATCGCAATATGCGTAGTTATTTACACTCTAGTCGGTTTCGCGGTGTCTAGTAATCTATCTCTTGCCGAAATCATCGAAACTAAAGATTACTCCTTGGCTGCCGCCGCACGCCCAGCACTTGGCGACTATGGTCTATGGTTCACAGTTGCAATCGCAATGGTAGCTACCGCTGGCGGCCTCCTTGCTAGCATCTTCGCAGTCTCTCGTATGCTTGCTATGTTGACTGAGATGAAGCTGGTGCCTCATCGTCATTTGGGAATGCCGGGAAGCGTTCAAAAACATACGTTGGTCTATACTGTGGTGTTGGGTTTAGCTTTTACGACGTTATTTGACTTATCACGAATTGCAGCGCTTGGCATTGTTTTCTATCTAATTATGGATATCGCCATTCATTGGGGTGTTTTGCGATACCTTCGTCAGGATATAAAGGCGGTGATGTGGGTGCCTATAGTGGCCATACTTCTTGACCTGTTGGTTCTCGGCGGTTTTGTCTGGATTAAACTAAACTCAGATCCATTCGTACTTGGCGTAGCAGTCGTCACTATTGTAGTGATTGCTGTGGCTGAGCAGGTTTACCTGAAATCTTCAGCGAGGAAAAAAGCTATCGAAAAAGATACGCTTGCAGACCATCATTGACAGTAACATCAAAGAGTTTACAGAAAATTGTTTGGTTAAAAATTGCATAGATTTAAGCGTCTGCTTACTATCTTCAAGAATTGATTTCATGCAATACGATATTCATAAAGACAACAGGGAAAGTAAGCTATTAATGAGTCATTTAATCACGCTGGAACTTGGGGTCTCGCACTAATTGTTATTGTTCTGATTTCTTGGTTCTTTTACCGTTATTTCGCACCAAAGAACTGGCGTGAATGGGCGGGTGCTGGTGTAGTTCAGGCTTTCATTATTGCACTTTACGCAGAAATGTATGGCTTTCCGCTCACTATATATTTATTAGTACGGTTTTTTGGTTTGGACAGCCAATATGTCAGCGCTAGCTTATGGTCGACCCTTGTTGGTTTAGGTGAGACAGGCATGATGATCTCAATGCTACTCGGCTATGCTATTGCATTTTTAGGAGTCGGTCTTTTTGCTCAAGGTTGGCGCCAAGTCCACAAAGCACGAGGGGAAAATCGTTTAGTAACTGATGGACTCTATGCCTACGTACGTCATCCTCAGTACACCGGGTTGTTTATTGCACTGTTCGGTGAGGGTGTGGTGCATTGGCCAACTCTGTTTTCAATCGGTCTGTTTCCAGTGATTGTGCTTGTATACACATGGTTAGCTCGACGTGAGGAACGGCATATGTTTGAAGAGTTTGGTAAAGACTACCTTGCTTACAAACAGCAAGTGCCAATGTTTATTCCTCAATGGGGTCAATGGCGTCAACTTGCCGCCGCCGCACGAGTTAAAAAGTAATATCAATACAGGATAAAGCTTTAATTCATACAAATCCTTAGAGTTAGCATGGTTAGATACGATTGGTTATCTTGAGCTTGAACCACATCATACAATAGTGAGGATTACTAAGATGGTCAAATCAAACTTAACAACAAGTACTTTAAGGATTGCCCCTGTTGGCAATAGTGTATCGTTGTTTCTACTTATTAGTTATCTATTATGCATAGGGGTTTGGTTTACTCGCACCCGAACAGATAGCGATGCACGAAGCTTGGGCACCTCTACTACCTGGCTTTGAGTGGTTAACATGGACAGGTTTTCTAATTGGACTTGTAGAATCATATCTTTACGGTTGGTATTTCGCCATCTTGTTCGTGCCACTATATCGTTGGTTCGCCAAAGTGCGCTAAAGATATTGATATATTAACAGTCAGTAAACCTCTTCGGTTCGAGTAAAAATTAATTGAAGAGTTGGAGTGATCACAGTTTAGACTGAGGAGAAATCATAATGAATGGGTCAATGCATGGCATGATGAACGGCTCAATGATGTATGGCATGGGCTGGGTTATGATGCTTATCTGTTTGTTATTCACCCTACTATTTTTCGCAGTACTAGTACTAACAATCATGGCACTGCTCAAGTATTTGCGTGATAAAAACTAAATTCCAATTGAAAAGTATAGAAATTATTTTTTAGAGGTTTTTAGATTAATGATTAGATGAATAGCAATCGAGGATTGATGATAGTGCTTTAAGAGTTGTACTTATTATCAATATTTATTGTCTTCAAGGAGTGATTTTATGAAACATATTGCCGATGAAAAATCTATCAAAGGTGGTCAGTACGATAAAGTGCCAGAAAACTATAGTGGTACGGTTTATATCTGCCCGATGCATCCTGAGGTTAGAGATACTGAGAAGAGCGATTGTCCGATATGCGGCATGTTTCTCAAACCTGAAGACGAGGTTGCTGAATCCAACAGTAATGAGGGCAGTCATGCGCATTGTCATAAAGCGGATGCTAATAATAGTACTGAGTTAAAGTCTGTCGAAGGCAATAAGTACGACAAGATACCAGAAAATTATAACGGCACGATTTATATTTGTCCTATGCATCCAGAAGTAAGAGATGTTGAAAAAAGTGACTGCCCAATATGTGGCATGTTTCTTAAACCTGAAGACGAAGTTGCTAAAGATGATAGTCACGCTAGCTGTCATGGAAAGGATACTGATAGTAGCGGAGTAAAATCTGTTAAAGGCGGTAAATACGATAAAGTACCTGCTGATTACGATGGCACGGTATATACCTGTCCTATGCATCCTGAAGTGAGAGACGTTAGAAATAGCGGTTGTCCGATATGTGGTATGGCGCTTGAGCCCGAAACGCTTACTATCGGTGAAGAGGACACCTCAGAGCTTGACGACATGACTCGTCGTTTTTGGATATGTACCGTGTTGACTGTACCGCTATTAATATATGTGATGAGCGGTATGTTTGGAGTTGACTTTAGTCAGTATGGTATCTCTTCAAAGATCTTACAATGGGCTGAGTTAGTGCTCGCGACCCCTGTAGTGCTTTGGGGCGCCGCCCCGTTTTTCGTCCGTGGCTGGCAGTCTATAAAAAGCCGCAATCTAAATATGTTTACCTTGATTGCGATAGGCGTAGGCGCTGCTTATATTTTTAGTATTGTCGCGACCTTTTTTCCCGATATTTTCCCAGACAGTTTCAGAGATGCCTCTGGTCAAGTCGGAGTCTACTATGAAGCGGCAGCGGTCATTGTGACCTTGGTGCTACTGGGTCAAGTATTAGAGCTCAAAGCTAGAAGTCAAACTTCAGGTGCGATTAGAGCTTTGCTTGAGCTCGCACCACCAACCGCAAGACGTGTCGATGAAAACGGTGAAGAAGTCGAAGTCTCGCTTGATGAGGTCGTCACTGGCGATAAGCTACGGGTTAAACCAGGTGAGAAACTACCCGTAGATGGTACAGTGATCGATGGTAATAGTAATGTTGATGAATCAATGGTGACGGGTGAGCCAATCCCTGTATCAAAAGTAGCAGGAGATACAGTGACTGGTGGTACGGTAAATGGCACCGGAACGCTATTAGTCGAAGCGGTCAATGTTGGAGCAGATTCAGTATTATCTAAAATTGTACAAATGGTTGCTGAAGCCCAGCGTAGCCGCGCGCCTATCCAGCGCTTGGTAGATCAAGTGGCGGGTTGGTTCGTACCTATTGTTATTGTCAGCTCTATCATAACCTTTATTGTCTGGGCGATATTCGGACCTGAGCCCGCTATGACCTATGCTTTGGTTAACGCGATTGCGGTACTGATTATTGCTTGTCCTTGTGCCCTTGGTCTAGCGACGCCGATGTCCATTATGGTTGGTACCGGCAAAGGCGCGCAAAACGGCGTCCTCATCAAAAATGCTGAAGCGTTAGAGAGTATGGAAAAAGTCGATACCATTGTCGTCGACAAGACCGGAACACTGACCGCTGGTAAGCCCGAGCTTACCGCAATTGATGCGCAGGTAGGTCAAGATGAAGACGAGTTCCTCGCATTGGTAGCCTCAGTAGAAAGCGCTAGCGAGCATCCTTTAGCAGAAGCTATCGTTAGAGCAGCTCAAGAAAGATCACTCATTATTCCTAAAGCTACTGACTTTAATTCGACTACTGGCGAAGGCGTACAAGCCGTGGTCGATGGTAAGAAAGTCGCTATTGGTAACTCTAAGCTTATGGAAAGCCTAAATAGTTTTGATAATGAGCTGTCCACTAAAGCTGATGTCCGTAGAAAAGACGGTGAAACGGCAATGTTTGTGGCTATAGACGGTAAAGCTGCTGGTATTATTTCAGTTGCTGACCCTATAAAACCAAGCACTAAAGAGGCTATTTCACTGCTTCATGACGCAGGTTTAAAAGTTGTGATGCTAACCGGTGACAACGAAAAAACCGCGCAGGCAGTCGCCAATAAACTAGGTATTGATGAAGTTCATGCGGATGTCTCACCAGAGGATAAAAACCGTATCGTCAAAGAAATGCAAGACAGCGGTAAATTGGTCGCTATGGCGGGTGATGGTATCAACGACGCACCAGCGCTAGCGCAGGCGAATGTCGGTATCGCTATGGGAACCGGTACCGATGTGGCGATGGAGAGTGCGGGCATTACCCTGCTAAAAGGTGATTTAATGGGCATTGCCAAAGCTTATAAGCTTAGCCACGCCACCATGCGCAATATCAGACAGAATCTGTTTTTTGCCTTTATCTACAATGCACTTGGTGTTCCTATTGCCGCAGGTGTGCTCTATCCCATATTTGGGCTTCTGCTCAGTCCGATGATAGCAGCGGCAGCGATGAGCTTGTCGTCATTCTCGGTGATTGCTAACGCGCTGCGATTGCGCCGTTTGAAACTATAATTCTGGTACGGTAAAAAGTGTTCTAAAGCACACTGACACATACTGGTCTAAACAAGATCACAAAATATAAGGATACCGTTATGGGCAGCTTTTCTATTACACATTGGCTGATTTTATTGGTCGTAGTGGTGGTCGTATTTGGTACTGCCAAGCTTAAAAATGCAGGTAAAGATTTAGGCGGTGCGGTGAAGGGTTTTAAAGAAGCGGTCAAAGATGAAGAACCCGAGAATGCTCGCAAAAATCTTGTGCTTAGCCATGAAAATAGTACGCCAGCTGCAAGTAATGATTTAAATACGCGTGTAGGTAATCAGGCTGATGATATGGAAATCAGCCCTATTTCCACTGATGACCAGCCTAAAGTATGAAGCGCGCCGCTTATAAATAGCGGCACTAAGTAGTCTATTAATATATGTGACTGTTATGTTTGATATTGGGTTTTCCGAATTACTCTTGTTTGGCGTCATTGCTTTAATCGTATTGGGCCCAGAAAAACTGCCGCAAGCCGCACGTACCGCTGGGCAATGGTATGCCAAATTGCGTCGCACGATTTCAACCTTACAGTCTGATATAGAGTCTGAGCTTGATTTGGCTGAGACACGAAAACAGATGCAAGATGAGCTGGCAAAGATTCGTCAGACTGAGACAGACATGCGGCGTGAGTTAGCCGAGATGCGCGGTAGTATGGATAAGTTTGAAAACTCGCAAAACCAAAGCTTAGATACTTCCTATCAGTCAAACACTCCTCAGCAGCAAAATCATCAGCCAGATACTTCCTCTTCTTCAGCTATAGAGAAGGGGGATAAATGAGCTTATTTAAGCGCCAAAAAAGTCGCCAAAGAAAGTTAGCAAATACAGATGCTAAGGCGTCAGATGCTACCCATAATGTTGAGACTGATAATGTGCTGAATGTGCTTAGCGACATGCCTATTACTGAGCATTTGATTGAATTACGCAAGCATCTCATCAAAATATGCGTAGCCGTTTTGATCGTCTTCTTAGCATTGGTAGGGTTTTCGCGTGAGCTCTACAATCTTTTATCAGACCCTCTGGTTGCGCAGCTGCCTGCGAATTCGACTATGATTGCTACTGATATTACCTCGAACTTTATGGCACCTATTCGCTTGACGATTTTCGTTGCTGCCTTTGTAGTGATGCCGTATATTCTGTATCAAATTTGGTCATTTATAGCGCCTGGATTATATAAAAAAGAGAAAAAAATCACTATTCCAGTGCTGATATCTTCGATATTCCTATTTTATTCTGGTGTCGCTTTTGCCTACTTTGTGGTACTCAAAGGCGTATTGAAGTTCTTTATTTTATTCGCTCCGCAAAACGTTATACCTATGACCGATATCGACAGTTATTTAAGCTTTGCGCTAAAGTTATTTATGGTATTTGGACTCACTTTTGAGATTCCAGTGGTTACTTTATTATTGATAATGGTCGGTATCATATCCACTCAGAGTCTAGAGAGTAAGCGCCGATATATCATCGTCGGTTGTTTTGCTGTGTCAGCGGTAGTCACACCGCCCGATGGGGTGTCAATGCTATTGCTCGCGATTCCAATGTGGCTACTGTTCGAGTTAGGTTTGTTTTTAGCGAAAGTACTCATTAAAGAAGAGCGTAAAACCGTATAACCTTGCAAAGTAGCTAATTTATAAACTAGATATATTGCAAATTAAGTATCTTGCAAAATGACTATTTCGTAAAGTAACTATAAAAATAACCTTATCTTAAACATTTAAGACACTTTTTTTATTTTGGCTGTCCCCTAAACCCTATCAGTACATTCAACTTAGTAATGAGATTTAAATGGAATCCCTAATTAATAATAAAAACAAAACGAATGATAATCTGGCAAATCAGCTTAATCAAGAGTGCTATTGCCGTACTTTAGATCGTAAAGCGCTTAATAACAGCCTGCAAGATCAATTAGTAAACACAAGAGATAATCCACTAGGAGCCAATGAGCTTAATAAGCTGTTTTCAGCGACACCGGTGTTCGTCCCTAAGACAGAGATAGAAGCAATGGTGCGAATCATCGCAGCTATTGAGTCGACTGCTAGACTACCGTCATATCAACAGCAAGTACTGTCGTGGGCACCCAATATCGCGGCTTTCGATCCGGGGCCAATAGGGGCCTTTATGGGTTATGACTTTCACTTAGGGAGCGATGACCCCAAGCTTATTGAGATCAATACCAATGCTGGAGGCGCATTTTTAAACGTAGCACTTGCCCGCGCACAAAAACACTGCTGTCGCCCCTCAGAGCAAAGTGTTGCTACTACTAAAATGCTTGATGGGTTTGAAGAAGCGGTCGCTAATATGTTCATACAAGAATGGCAGCGACAATCGGCAACTAGCATGCCCAATCGCATTGCTATTGTGGATAATGAGCCCAAAAGCCAGTTCATGTATTTGGAGTTTCAGCTGGCCTGCCAACTACTTCAAGCTAAAGGCATTGATACCGTTATACTCGATCCGTCTGAGCTTAACTATGCTGATGGTGTACTGACAGCTCATAGCAAGCCCATTGATATGATCTATAATCGGTTAGTCGATTTCGCCTTTGAAAACCCCAACCACGCCGTGCTTAAAAGTGCCTATTTAGAGGGTGCGGTAGTAGTAACCCCCAATCCGCATGCCCATGCTATATTCGCTAATAAGCGCAACCTGACTTTACTATCCGATACGCAAACTTTGCAGTCGTGGGGACTAGGTGATGATGATGCAGAATATCTAAAAAAGTCAGTACCAACTACCAGAATGGTTACAAAAGAGGATGCAGCAGAATTATGGCGTACTCGGAGACAATTGTTTTTTAAGCCAGTAGCTGGTTATGGTAGTAAGGGCGTTTACCGTGGCAGCAAGATTACCCGCCGCGTATTCGAGACTATTTTAGATGAAAGCTATATTGCGCAGACCTTTATCCCTGCTACAGAGCGATCAATAAAGATTGATGATGTGGTGACGACTAGAAAGGTAGATATACGTCTTTATACCTATGCAGGACAGCTGCTACTAACTGCTGGGCGTATCTATCAAGGCCAAGCGACTAACTTTCGCACACCAGGGGGTGGCTTTGCGCCTGTTTTTCAAGTCTGAACATAGCATGAACATGTAGCTTTGGCTTCTTAAGTAACGTTTACTAGTTTAATTATTCTGCATACCAACTTATCAATAAAACATCATGCTGAATTGGAAAGATGATGATCCAAACCGTTATCCACTACTTCCTGCATTTTGGCATGCCGTTGATTATTGCCTATACTTTTTTTCGTGATGATTACAAACGAGTATATTTGATTCTTTTAGCAACCATGCTGGTAGATTTAGATCACTTGCTAGCAACACCTGTTTTCTTACCTGATCGCTGTAGTATTAATTTTCATCCATTACATACTTACTATGCAATGGCAGTTTATGCGGCTATGCTATTTCTACCAAAGCCCTATAGAATAATTGGTCTAGGATTGTTACTACATATGCTGACTGATTCAAATGACTGCGTAATGACCTATCTGAATAGACTCTAGTGCTTATGCGTAGTCGTTAGCTATAGTGAAAAAATTATACAGGATTAGTTAAAATAAATAGGGTAATCTTCCTTTAATGTCGTTCCTTCCTCAAAAAGGATAAAAAGTGATTCTGGCAATTATAATGGCAGCGATTCTAATCGCTGTCTGCACAGCAATACATTATGGCGTATTAAAATTCTCGTCACAGTTTGTGACGCCGTCGCGCCATCCGGGACACTGCCTTGGGGTCGCAGTTGCCTCAATCGTGCTGGCTCATATCCTTGAGGCACTGCTTTATGCGACTGGCTTTTGGGTTGCTGTGCATAACTTTCAGGTTGGTGACCTCGTCTCGTCCTCATCCAACGGCAGTGCCTCCCTTACCTTTATGGACTACTTTTACTTCTCGCTAGTTAACTACACAACGCTTGGGCGAGGTGACCTCATGCCTAACGGACATCTTCGATTTATGACCGCGATGGAGGCCTTCCATGGTTTCCTACTGATTACAATGTCCGGAACCTTTGTGCTGCAGATCATGAATGGTAAAAAACCCCTTGCAAATTAGCTAAAGACTATTTAGCTAAAGACTATCTCGACTATGTGTAGCATAGGGCTGCATAAACCTATGTCAGGATACTAACGTTATTCTGGCATAAGAAAAATAGTTCAAGTTGTTATAAGGAATAAAGCTATGAATCCAAACAATAATAACTACCATCAGGACATTCATCAGTCTGATACTTCTAATAAAACATTAAATACTAATGACAACTGGATTGAGAAAATATGGGCGTGGGCAGATGAGTTTGAGCTCAAGCATTCTGAAATTCCTCGTAATAAAGAATCACTGTTAGCCCTAAAAAAGCTAGAGATCTTAGAGCCTGAACATGATGAGCAACACTCAAAAGACGTCTATAGAATAGCCTATCTACCCGATGAGCTTACCAACCTTACAAATCTAGTAGATATAACTATCAGTGGCATATGTTCAAGTCATTTACTGCCCAATATCGGTAAGCTCACTAATCTAACCAAACTGTCTATTAGTCACTCTAAACTTGTCGCATTACCTGAGAGCATCGGGCAACTGAGTTATCTTACTGAACTCTTTATTGATCAAAGTGAACTCGAAGCGCTACCTGATAGTATTGGACAACTTCATAACCTTACTAAGATGTTCATTGGTCGCTGTCAGATTCAATGTTTACCTGACAGCATTGGACAGCTTACTAAGCTTACGGTACTTGATATAGTTCACTGTGAGATTGAAGAACTGCCTGACAGCATAGGGCAGCTTATTAACCTCGCTAAGCTTTTTATTAGTTATTGCCCGCTCAAGCACTTGCCTGACAGCATAGGGCAACTCAAAAATTTAAATGACCTTGATCTTATTAACTGTGATCTCAAAGACCTACCTAGTAGTATTGGACAGCTTACCAACCTCAACAAGCTTTATATTAATCGTTGTCGTATTAAAGAGTTGCCCGCCAGCGTTGGACAACTGAGCAGTCTTACAGAGCTTTTTATTACTCATTGTGAGCTTGAAGAGCTACCTGATAGCATAGGCCAGCTTTTGAGCTTAACTCACCTTGACCTGCTTCACCTTGAACTAACGGAGCTACCCGATAGCTTTGGACACCTCATTAACCTTGCTGAGCTTAATATTATCAACTGTAAACTTAAAGTATTGCCTGATAGCATCGGACAGCTCGTTAACTTAACTAAGCTCAATTTTAATCACTCTAAGCTTGAAGTCCTACCTGATAGCATAGGGCAGCTTATTAGCTTAACTGAGCTTTTTATTAGTCATGGCAAGTTTGACAAGCTACCTGATAGCGTAGGTCAACTTACTAATCTAGAGAAGCTTTATATTAACCATTGTAGCCTCAAAGAGCTGCCTGAAATCATAGGGCAACTTAAGAGTCTGACTGAGTTTTTTATCAGTTATTGTAAATTGGGCAAGCTACCTAATAGTATTGGTGAGCTTAATAATCTTGTTAAGCTTGAGCTTGTTTATTGTAATCTTAGAAACCTGCCAGATAGTTTTACACAGCTGAATAGTTTGAGATGTATCAATCTTACTGGTAATCCTCTTGATAGGCTTTCTCCGAGGGTGAAATGTTATTTACGTTCTATTGATACAGTCTACGGTTGGGATAAACAATCATACTCTTAGCGGTTGTGCGATATTCACATCATACTCTTAGCAAACTTCAAACATTAAGTTACGAGACAATGCCACAATAGCATTGACTCGCCTTCTACAAAACCATATTCATGTTGCGGTTCAATTGCTATCAACCTTTCAAGAAGTAGATGATCCTTATGTGTTTGAGCGTGTTTTAGCTTCAGTGTATGGTGCAATATTATCGTCACAGAGCCATGA
>CAJXUF010000049.1 GCA_913061175.1 uncultured Psychrobacter sp. | reverse complement strand
ATCTACACACTGCATATCGTCGGCAGCGTCAGATGTGTATAAGAGACAGTAATATGACTAGCTTTTTTTGTTTTTTGTCTAAGGGCTTATTAGCTTTAGATAACTTATAAGCTCTTTCCAAGCACCTACTGATTAGGTTCTTGGCAGTGTCACACCGCGCTGACCTTGGTATTTACCACCGCGATCTTTATAACTGGTCTCGCATACATCATCAGCATCGCTTTGGAAAAACAACATTTGCGCAACGCCTTCACCAGCATAGATACGGGCTGGTAGATTGGTGGTATTACTAAATTCTAAAGTGACGTGCCCTTCCCACTCTGGCTCAAGCGGCGTTACGTTGACGATAATACCACAGCGCGCGTAAGTCGACTTACCTAGGCAAATAGTCAATACATCACGCGGAATACGGAAATACTCCATAGTACGAGCTAAAGCAAACGAATTAGGTGGAATGATACACTCGTCACCAACGATATCGATAAAGCTTTTATCATCGAAGTTTTTAGGATCAACGACCACTGAATGTACGTTGGTAAAAACTTTAAACTCAGGAGCACAGCGCACATCATAACCGTAGCTTGAGGTGCCGTAGCTAACCAAACGCTCTCCTGCATCGTTGAAGCGCACTTGACCCGCCTCAAATGGTTCAATCATGCCATGCTCTTCGGCCATTTTACGAATCCAGCGGTCAGACTTGATAGACATTGTTGTTCCTTAGCAAATATTTAATAGCGGTTATGATAACAGTATTTTGATAGCGACGATTATACGGAATTGACGGCAAAATTTATAGAGGAGCGGCTACTTAAAACTGAATACAGCCAATAATCTCATTTATCCCCATCTTATATCTTACAAGCTACCATTTGGCAAAATGATCTTCTGCGAGCCCCATGACATTATCAAGCCTAATAACTTCATCTCTTATTCGAATTTCACCACTATAAAAACCTATCCACTGCTCAAAGATACTGGCTATCACACCGAAATTATCGGTCTTTTTATAGACGGTAATCGGTGTGAAGCTCAAATCAATATCGACATTGCTCCACCCTAGATTTTGATGATAGATACGCCATGGCTTTGAGATGCTAGCGTCAGTTTCTACATTTTCTATACTTGGCTCAAGACTATCTGGCTGACTTGATCGAATATTTGAACCCTCACGAGCAAACATAACGGGTGGTAAATAGAATATCTGCCCATCAAGCCAGCAAGCATTTTCACTGGCTCCTGTCTCATTGACACCCATAGACAGATTGAGCAGAAAGTGACGGCCATCTGACAAATAGCTAGTGATACAGCTCCAAAACCAATTGGTCTCATGACGCATATAGCCGAGCGTCCAATCTAGATTGGCAATAGTGGCATCGGTGAACGTTATTTTTTGAGGTTGAGCGTCAGGAGCATCAGTATAAAATTTTGAATTGGCTTTAATGAGTAAATGCCCAGATAGTGCGGTCAACGGCTCTTTTTGCGTAAACGTCCAACCACGCCTACCAGTGGGCGTACATATGGCTAACGGTTGTGCGCTTCGTGCTAACGCTGCCGTGACTGCAACATACTGACTGTCGAGCGCAATATTCATCTGAGCAGGACTGAAATCCAAGGTGACGCTGAGCTTTGTATGTGTAAATGCCATCTGCCCTTGATAACCATCACCATCTAAGTGCGTATGATGCGTCAAAGGCTGTAGCGCCTCACAGACTTCCAGCTGCTGAGTATCCTTATTATAAATGTAAACGAAAGCACTAGTCGCAAGCTTAATCGTTGCGAGCGCGAGGCATACTCGATAAGGGGGCTGGAGTATCTGAATGAAGCAGAATTGGTTGGCTTTTAGTTCTTTACGCCAGTTAGGTAAGGATTTTTGTGAAATGAGATGACTATAATAGTCTAAGTAGTTGATACTTTTGACTTGGGAGAAAACACCAAAGGTTGGCTGACCATTTTGGATAAGATATTCGAGATTTGCCTGTTTTAAGTTGGCGGCAGTATACAGTTTATCGTGGCTTTTATTCATGATATCGGCATCCTAGCCAAATTTTTCTAAAGGTACTATCTGTCCTTGATAGCTCACGGTGCTATGTGAAATTCTTCTTTTTGCCTGTACAGCGCCCACAAAAAATGCTTCAGTTATCACCTTAACTTCAATATTGGTTAATCCATCTGCTAGTGTTTCTGTAACATCTATTGATGCAAGCGCACTCACCCATAAAAAGTGTCTTGGAAACTTTTTTAATAGCTCAGCGAGAGCCTTTGCGAATTTGTTAAAATCGGCAATTACCATTCGGTGATTGCTAAAGTCAGCATTAATCTGATAGCGTTTGCTACTGCCATCTTTATAGTAGCAAACGGCAATCAACTGATTGTTTGAGAGTTCAATGATGTATATCGGCGGGCGAAATAATCGTAAGACTGTATACTGCTTGGGAATATTATCTAAATGGCTTTGATAAATAGATAAGTTCAAGATATCCTCTTTTTAGACAATACATTCACTTTAAAAGTCGCCAGCTTAGGCTACTTCTCCATCATCAAAAAATCCGCTTATCATCGACAGGCTTTGCAAATTTATTGATATTGGTTTCGATATTTTTGGCAATATCTAGGTAATATTGCGCAAACTCATCATCAGCTAAGACGCTTGGCACACCTTTATCAACTTGTGCACGAATACCACTGGCAAGTGGTAGCTGACCCAATAGCGGTACCTGATATTGCTCAGCGATAAACTCACCGCCACCCGTACCAAAGATCGCTTCGGTGTGATTACAGTTGCTACAGGTATGTAGCGCCATGTTCTCAACCACCCCAAGCACAGGAATATTGGTTTTGTTAAACATCTCAACGCCTTTTTGCGCATCGAGCAAGGCAACATGCTGCGGTGTCGTGACAATGACAGCACCTGTCACTGGGATACGCTGCGCTAATGTCAGCTGTATATCACCCGTACCGGGCGGCATATCAATCACCAAGTAGTCTAGCTGCGGCCAGTTGGTTTGATTGTATAGCTGCATCAATGCGCCCGTTGCCTTCGGTCCACGCCATGCAACCGGCGTATTATCTCCATCAAGCAAACTACCGATAGAGAGCATTGCCATACCATGCGCATCAACTGGCACGAATTGCTCATTTTCCAGTTGCGGCTTCACATCGGCAACGCCTAACATCGTTGGCATACTAGGACCATAGATATCGGCATCCAGTACACCAACGCGATTGCCAAGCTTCTGTAGTGCTAAGGCGATATTGACCGTGGTGGTTGATTTACCAACACCGCCTTTACCTGATGCCACGACAATAATATGACGGATACGAGGATGCGCGGCCAATGAAGCTTGGGTAGGTGCCGCTTTTGTAATCGGCGGTTCGGCGTTAGTGCTACTAGCATTGTTATTAGCGCCAGATGAAGGCTGAGACTCCATCGCATTGGTTGTCTTTGGCATCTGCTTTGGTAAGCTCGAGCCTGAACCTTTTTCTGGCGCAGGCAGACGCACATTCATATGAATCGTAGTGATGCCATGTGGATGTAGCAACTGCCCAAGCTCCTGCTGGATAACTTCAGGATTGCTGTCTTTCGGCAAACGCAGGTCTAAGGTAAGTGCTTCGCCATCACGCTCAAGCCCTGTGACCATCGTGGCAATACTGACAGCACCTATTTCATATCCAAGTAGGACTTTGTCGACGGCACTATCACGCTCTGCCTGCTGCTGAGGCGTTTCGGTTTTTGTGGTTTTTTTCTTCATAAAGTTAAACATAGCTACTATTATGGCCTATACAAGTGGGTAAATCTGGCAAATCGCTCAAGTCGTCTCATTGCATATCTTACAGCTGATAGCGTTAATGAGTATATTAGCCAAACCTTCTATCGTGACAGTGTAGCTGAATTGGACATATAAAAAAACCACAACGCCAGTAGGTCTGACGCTGTGGTATATGCAAATTGCATATATATTAATTCATAA
Source organism: uncultured Psychrobacter sp. (assembly GCA_913061175.1). Lineage (GTDB taxonomy): Bacteria > Pseudomonadota > Gammaproteobacteria > Pseudomonadales > Moraxellaceae > Psychrobacter. Next base: position 12,823 of record CAJXUF010000049.1, on the reverse strand, counting down.
ACCAACCATGACTGGCCACGATAGATTGTCCAGTGAATACATTGGTTGGGAAAGCCGCTAAAAATAGCGCCAATTGGGCAATATCTTCTACTGTCGTAAACTCTTTATCTACGGTATTGACCAACATAATATCGTTAATAACTGACTCTTCACTGATGCCCTTTTCAGCTGCTTGCTCTGGAATTTGTTTTTCGACCAATGGCGTTTTGACAAATCCTGGGCAAATTACATGCGAGCGTACTTTATGCGCTGCACCTTCTTTGGCCAATACACGGCACAGTCCTAGTAATCCGTGCTTCGCGGTTACATAAGGGGCTTTATACAATGAAGCCTCATGCGAATGAGCAGAGCCCATATAAATAACTGTGCCGCCCTTATCACCTTTATACATGTGCTTAATCGCTGCTTTAGTGGTTAAAAAAGCGCCATCTAAGTGGATGTTAAGCATTTTTTTCCAATCACTAAAAGCCATTTTATCGATAGGGTCGATGATCTGTATACCAGCATTAGAAACCAAAATATCAATACTGCCAAAAGTATCAACTAGTTGTTGTACACCATCGTTTACCGCATCTTCTGAGGTAACATCCATAGCAATCGCCAGAGCACGTCCACCAGCAGCTTCAATAGCATCAACCGTCTTTTGTGCTGCTTCAAGATTGATATCAGCAATACCAACCGCTGCGCCTGCTTTTGCATAAGTTTCAGCGATGTCACGTCCTATACCACTTGCAGAGCCAGTGACCAATGCTACTTTGCCTGTCAAATCTTGTTCTAATTGAGTCGCCATACATATTCCTTATCATGGTCTAAAATATTATTGGTTTTTATAAAAATTGAACTGAACAAATACGCCACTATAATCATAGTGGCGTATTTATTTGCGGGATAAAACGTATTAGTCTTACGACAATCACTTTACTGTACAAAGTTTACTGAATAATACTTACTGGTGTTTTTTCTTGTAGCTCGTCAAAGCTTACACCATCTGCTAATTCAACCAGTTTTAGGCCTTCATCAGTAACGTCTAATACAGCAAGCTCAGTAATGATACGATCAACCACGCCTTTACCCGTCAATGGTAGCTCACAGTTTGCCAAGATTTTTGGGTCGCCGTGCTTATTGACTTGCTCCATCAATACAATCACACGCTGCACACCTGCGACCAAATCCATCGCCCCCCCCATGCCTTTAACCATCTTCTTGGGAATCATCCAGTTGGCAAGGTCGCCTTTTTCTGAGACTTCCATTGCACCCAATATTGCCAAGTTGACATGACCGCCACGAATCATTGAAAAAGACTCTGAGCTACTAAAATAGCTAGCACCAGCTTCTGCGGTTACTGTTTGCTTGCCCGCATTAATCAAGTCCGCATCTACGTTTTCTGCTGTAGGGAACTCACCAATACCTAGCAAGCCATTCTCTGATTGTAGCCATACGTCCACGCCTTCAGGAATGTAGTTGGCGACCAACGTTGGTAGACCGATGCCTAGGTTCACATAGTAGCCATCTTGTAGCTCTTTTGCAGCGCGTTGCGCCATTTGCTCTCTTGTCCATGCCATGCTGATTTCCTTATTTTTTTACGATATTCTATTTTTATTCATTTAGACAGCCAGTTATTTAATCAATTGGCTGTCTAAACTATTATCCATCTAAAATTAACTGTTGATTTCACGTATGATTAAGCTCCGACCACGTTTTTATTTACGCGCCTTCTACAGTTTTAGTCGTGGTTTTTTCGATACGTTTTTCAGGGCTAGCATTCAGCACAATACGTTGCACAAAAATACCTGGTAGATGCACTTCGTCTGGATCAAACGTGCCTGTCTCAACGATTTCTTCGACTTCAACGATCGTGATCTTACCGGCCATCGCGCAGTCTGGGTTAAAGTTACGAGCCGTTTTATTAAAGATCAGATTGCCCGCTTTATCAGCCTTTTGCGCTTTAATTAAAGCGACATCAGCGCGCAGTGAATGCTCTAACACATAAGTACGGCCATCAAAATCACGAGTTTCTTTGCCTTCAGCGACTAATGTACCTACGCCTGTTGCGGTATAAAACGCAGGAATGCCAGCACCGCCTGAGCGCAATTTTTCAGCCAATGTACCTTGCGGCGTCAATTCAACCTCTAGCTCGCCTGCTAAGTACTGACGCTCAAACTCTTTATTTTCGCCCACGTATGAGGAAATCATTTTTTTGATTTGGCGTGTCTGTAGTAACAAACCGAGACCGAAGTCATCGACACCAGCGTTATTACTGATACAAGTCAGCTCTTTAACTTTGCTATCACGCAGCGCTTCGATTAATGCTTCTGGAATACCGCATAGACCAAAGCCACCGATCGCGAGCGTTTGCCCGTCACTAACGGCGCCTTTTAGCGCTTCTTCGGCACTGTTATATACTTTTGACTGACTCATGCTTGTCTCCTATGACTGTTATTTATATTTTTAATCCTTGCATAAACTAATGCTGAATTAAGTGTCTCAATTATCCGTTTGATTGTTGCTTTTAATAAAACTCAACAGCAAAAACTCATTATGCTGGTTTTTCTTTTGCGCGTTATAACCTTGTATAGTTGATTCAATTTAAAAATAGTAAAAGGCAACCGAGTGTAGATGTATATTAAATACTTCAAGCGAGGTTAACGCAGTAATATTTTCATAGTGGAATGACTATACCAATAGCCAAAACACGCTCATGATAATAGCACCCGATACTGCCAGTACTATCAAGCAGTAGCCCATGATAGCGCGCGCATCCAAACCTGCGATACCCAATAATGGCAAAGCCCAAAACGGCTGAATCATGTTGGTCCACGCATCACCCCATGCAATCGCCATCGCAGTAATGGCTGGACTAACACCTAGCTCAATACCAGCAGGTATCATAACAGGACCCTGTACTGCAAATTGCCCACCGCCTGACGGTACAAAGACATTGACCAAGCCTGCACTTAAAAAGGCAAAGATTGGAAAACTGTCAGCGGAAGCAGAATTGACAAAAAACTCGGTCACTTGCGTACTGATAGAGATACCACCTGCATTGGCACCCGTCATGATACCCATGATGCCGCCATAGAACGGGAACAATAGCACAATACCTGTGATGCCACCTATCCCTGAGTGTACGGCGCGATAATAACGCTCTAACGTGCCATGCGATAGCAAACCTATGAATAAGAATAGCCCAATGACGATGTTTAGCCCTAGGTTAAAACCGTTATTACCAAACTCGCTGATATAGTACATCAGTGCTAAGGCCAATAAGATAACAGCGATAATACGGCTATCATCTAGCTTTTGTGCAGGCGTGTCTCTTTGTGGCGCGACGTAGATCTCTTCTTTGATCAGTTTAGGATCAATAACCGTAGGATTTTTAGGATGCATAAAGCGATTGACGAGTGGCAAAATAACGATAAGCAAACCTACTAGCAGCATGTTGTAGCCTGCAAATACCGTTTGAGATAAAGGCACTGCTTCTGTCATAGTATTGCCTGACAACGTCAGTAACGTATCACCACCAGAGCTGAGTGTCAGAGGTATCGAACCTGAAAAACCGCCATGCCAAATTACAAAGCCTGAGTAAGCAGCAGCGACCAATAGTGGATAATCGACATTAGCCACTTTTCTAGCCAGTGCCTTTGCAAAGATTGCCCCGATGATTAAACCAAACCCCCAGTTTATCCATGAACCAACCAGTCCAACCAAGGTTGATACGACAATGGCAGTCGTAGGAGAGTGAACTCTACTAGCGAGATTGTCCAATAAGCGTTGGATAAATGGAGCGCTGGCAAATGCGTAGCCTGTCACTAGGACTAATGCCATTTGCATGGCAAAGCTATGTAATGACCATAGCCCATTGCCCCAGTGCCCTGCCATCGCAATCATATCTTGACCAGTAATAGCTAAGCCAACGACAAAGGCAATGAGGGTTAAAACGATCGAAAATACGAATGGGGATGGTAGATAGCGATTGACTAACTGCACGCTCATATTAGTGATGGCACTAAACATATTCACATTCCTTGTAAATTTGCTGTTTGTGATGAGATTTATGACCAGTTTTTATGGTTAGCGCTTATTATCAATAAACTTCCATTTGATAAGCGCGGCTCATATTAAACATTATACTTTATATTTTTATTTATAATAATACATATTATATCGGTATATCATGTATAAAACACTTGTGCTAACTTAACATATTATTTTCGTAGCGACTAGAAAATAACCATCAGCGCATGTGAGTCAACGCTGTGCAGTATATAGATCGGTAAGATATTAATGATGGATAGCGCATGAGTCTAGATTTATGTTTGATAAAACAGACGAAATAGACCTGTTTTGATTAATTTTATTGACCTATATGGATAAGCACGGCATGCTCGCTGCCTTATTTTTTTTGCCAAGGAGGGCTATCATGTTTAGTACATTTGCGATTGTCATCACCCTATTATTACTCATGTTTTTTGCTTATCGCGGTTACTCTGTGCTGATCCTAGCACCGATTATGGCGACGCTAGCAGTCTTACTATCAGGTGACTTCTTAAGCACCATCCCCGCTTATACCGATGTCTTTATGGGCGCGTTAAGTGGATTCTTGCTTAAATTTTTTCCTATATTCTTGCTAGGGGCACTATTTGGCCGCCTAATGGCAGACTCTGGCGCAGCAACCGCCATTGCCAATACGGTCGTCGAAAAGCTCGGTGCTAGCAAGGCCATCCTTGCGGTGATTTTGGTCTGTGCTATTTTGACCTATGGCGGCGTATCGTTGTTCGTTGTGGCTTTTGCTATTTATCCAATCGCCAAAGACTTGTTTAGAGCAGCCGATATCCCAAAACGTTTGATTCCAGCAGCGATTGCCTTAGGGTCATTTACGTTTACCATGACTGCACTGCCAGGCACACCAGCTATCCAAAACGCTATTCCAATTCCTTACTACAACACCAACGTATTTGCCGCGCCTATCTTGGGTATCATCGGTGGTACAATTATGTTTGTTTGTGGTTGGATGTGGCTTCAGTCACGCGCCAGAAAAGCCAATGCAGCGGGCGAAGGTTATGGTCAGCATGACGAAGAAGATGTAGGCGGTGTTGGCGCAACGGCAAAAGAAGCTGAGGTATTAAACACTCACCATACTTCTTTTACCATTGCGATGATTCCACTTGTATTGGTCATTGGCTTAAACGCTATATTGACCTATGTGGTATTCCCATCGATAGACTTTAGTAGTCTACAAACTCAATTCCCAGACTTGAATATCGCAGGCTCGCTTGGGTTATGGTCAATTATTATCTCGTTGGTGGTGGCTTGTGTGGTGTTAATTCTGCTCCGTATCGGACATTGGAATAATCTACAAAAAACCATTAACCGTGGTACTTATGATTCTATGCTGCCGATTTTTAATACCGCATCAGAAGTAGGTTACGGTGCAGTTATCGCGTCGCTCGCAGGCTTCCTTATCATTCGTGATAGCATCCTAAACCTAAACCCTGACAACCCTCTGATCTCAGAAGCGGTCGCTATGACTACGCTTGCTGGTATCACAGGTTCATCGTCTGGCGGCTTGAGTATTGCGCTATCTACATTGGGTGAAGATTACCTAAGAATGGCGGTCAATGCCGGTATCGACCCTGAGCTAATGCACCGCGTAGCCGTTATGGCAGCAGGTGGTCTTGATACGCTTCCACATAGTGGTGCTGTCATCACGTTACTAGCAATTTGCGGTCTAACTCATAAGCAGTCTTACTTGAACTTAGCGATGGTTACGATGGTCATTCCATTGGTCGCTGTGGTCGCTGTGATTATCTTAGGTACAATGTTCGGTTCATTTTAAGGTAGCTTAGTCATTTAGTAACTTAGCCATTTATTATGACTAACCACTGGTATCTAAGCGAATAATGGATAAATAAAAAACCCACTTAGCATACTGCTTGGTGGGTTTTTTCATGGTCGATTGATAACTATTCTATAACTATCAAATACGATGCAAGGCTATTGTTTATGGTTACTAAATGCCTGCCAAATGAGAAGTAATTACCAAGGAATATCACAAATTTATTTGATTTACGGTATCATAGGCACACTTTTTGAATTTTTATTATTTTTAGAAGTTTTTAGCATTAACGATGTCGCATCGATGAGCGATGAACCGCTTGAGATGTTCGATAACTAACCCGTTTATATAACAATATAGGTGATTTTGTGCGTGAGATTCTAGTAACCAGTGCGCTGCCCTACGCCAATGGCTACATCCATTTGGGGCATCTTGTAGAATATATTCAGACTGACATTTGGGTACGTGCGATGAAAGCGCAAGGCCATCAGGTCACCTATGTCTGCGCGGATGATGCACACGGTACGGCAATCATGCTCAAAGCAGAGGCCAATGGCGTAACCCCAGAAGAGCAAATTGCCTCAGTTAAAGCCTCACATGAAGCGGATTTTTCAAAGTTCCTTATCAACTTTGATAATTATCACAGCACCCATTCAGAAGAAAACAAACAGTTCTCTGAGCTGATTTATCGTCGTCTCAATGATGCTGGTCATATCAGCACAAAAGATGTTGAGCAGCTCTTTGATCCTGAAAAGCAATTATTCTTAGCGGATCGCTTTGTCAAAGGTACTTGTCCAGAATGTGATTCACCAGACCAGTACGGCGATAACTGCGAAGTATGTGGCACCACTTACGATGCAACAGATCTAAAAGATCCGCATTCAACATTGTCTAATGCAACGCCAGTACTTAAAACTTCTAAGCATTATTTCTTTGATTTGCCAGAGTTTGAGCAATTTCTAAAAGATTGGACGCGCAGTGACAACCGTTTGCAAACGTCAGTCGCCAACAAACTTCAAGAATGGTTTGAGGCAGGACTTGCCAGCTGGGATATCTCACGCGATGCACCCTACTTCGGTTTCCAAATCCCAGATACCCCAAGCGATGAGCCAGACAAATACTTTTATGTGTGGCTAGATGCGCCAGTTGGCTACATGGCAAGCTTTAAAAACCTCTGTGATAAGCGTGCAGGGACAGACCAAGCGCTTGATTTTGACCGCTACTGGGCACAAGAAAACGAGCACAAAACTGAAGTTTATCACTTCATCGGTAAAGACATCGTTTACTTCCATGCCTTGTTTTGGCCAGCGATGCTAGCAGGTAGTGAACTGCGTACGCCAACTGGTGTCTTTGCCCATGGTTTCTTGATGGTCAATGGCGAAAAAATGAGTAAGTCACGCGGTACTTTTATCAAAGCCGAGACTTACGCAGAGCATTTACATCCTGAATACCTGCGTTATTACTTCGCCAGCAAACTGTCTGATAAAGTTGAAGACATCAACTTAGATTTAGAAGACTTTATGCAAAAGGTAAACTCTGACTTGGTTGGTAAAGTCGTCAATATCGCCAGTCGTAGTGCAGGGTTCTTGGTTAAGAAGTACGACGGTATGCTGTCAGAAGTTTGCGTCGAGTCAGAGCTATTAGAAGACATCACCAAAACGGGCGATGAGATTGCTGCTGCTTATGAGAATCGTGAATTCTCACGTGCTATGCGTTTAATTATGCAATGTGCGGACAAGGCCAACGAATATATCGATGCCAAAAAACCATGGTCACTAGCGAAATTGGAGGGTACTGAGCAAGAAGTTCAAGACGTCTGCTCGGTCGCTATCAATATTTTCCGTCAATTGATGGTCTATCTTGCGCCAGTATTACCTGAGCTGACTAATAATGCTAAAGAGTTTTTAAACCTTAAGGATTTAAGTTTTGCCAGTCGTAATGAGTGGTTACTAGGTCATAAAATCAATAAGTTCAAACCACTGATGCAGCGTATCGAAGAAAAAGATATTGAAGCAATGGTAGAAGATTCTAAAGCATCCTTAACTCAAGCAGACGCTCCTGCTGCAACTGAAAGTAGTAAGCCTGCCGCAAAAGAAAAAGCACCTGTAACAAATGCAGATGCCGAGCAAACTGACTATATTGGTATCGAAGACTTTGCCAAAGTCGAGATGAAAGTCGCACACGTTTTAGAGTGTAACCATGTCGAAGGTGCTGATAAGCTACTACAGTTCACGCTAGATGTTGGTGAAGACAAACCACGCAACGTATTTAGCGGTATTCGTAAGTTTTATGAGCCTGAGCAATTGATTAATAAGAAGGTCATTTGCGTGACCAACCTTGCCCCGCGTAAGATGAAATTTGGCATATCAGAAGGCATGGTATTGTCAACTGGCGAGCCAAAGACCGGCTTAACCGTCGTTACCTTGCCGGATGCTTGTGTTGTTGGCGACGTACTGGCCTAACGGTTATTTTTAGAAATAAAGAATAAAAAAGATGCCCTAAGCGGCATCTTTTTTTATGGCTGATTTAGCAAATGGCTAAAAACCAAGCCTGATACTTATCTACTCAAAATACTTATCTACTCAAAATACTTATCTACTCAAAATATCGATAATCTGTAAAGTATCATTAATCACCGTCACAATGTTATTTTCTGGCGTACGAATACGAACGTAACGGTCATCATAACGGTCTAAAACGACAGAACGGTCATAATCCCTTCTATCAATCTTGCCGACTACTCTATAACCGTATCTATCAAGATCACGCTTAAATGAAGCATTCGGGCTAGCATTGCGATAAGCGTTGATACTTGGGTGGGCATTGCCATTATGTTTATAGTTTTTACTAACATGGGCAGAGTTACCTTTGCTGTTACCATGTCCATTACCGTGCCCGTTTCCATGACCATCTTTTGCCATAGCAGGCAATCCAATCAAAGAAGTGGCTGTTATACCGGCGATGGTTAATAATTTAAGATTAGCAGTGTTCATAATATTATCCTTAAAATGGTCATTCGAAAAAGTTAGATAAGTTATAAGGACTACTTCGTATCCACTATGGCAGTACAATGTCACCAAAATGACTGGATTATCTTTAATAATTATCATGTTTCTCGTATGAAAATTAGCTTACGTTAATTATGAAGTGAGTACGTAATAGATGCGTTGCTAGGATGTAAGCGTTTTGCATATGGTTTGAGCAAACAAAAGTACCCTAGCGGCATCCGTTATATTCAGATCTACATAAGAGCTTCAAGGCATCACGCGTTTTGATAAGATAAAAAGAAGTGATGATTTTTTTATTATCCATCACCATGACCGCTACACATTAATTTCTTATTGCGATAACTTACATTACTGTCATAATATGAACATAATAATCGATGGAACGATTACTTTATTTAATTGTTAGCCTGCTATCTCAGCATCAACATAGCATTGACTTGGCTAATCTGCATTCTTCAATATCATGGCAAAAAACCAAAGTACACCAAACAGATGAGCAAAATGACTACTATATAAGTTAGTAGGCTCAGTCAGTCTGGCGATATCCATTTGGTTTTCGCGATTGATATAACCTATGAGTTAACCTAATAATGACTATCGCTTCTACTCTACGCTTAAGCCTATATGGCGTTGCTCTTAGTGCCATTAGCACACTTGGACTAATCGGCTGCTCAAACTCCTCTACCGAGACCGCAGCGACTGCTGAAAATAGCACGGCTACAGACAAACCTGCCAAATCAATTGCCATTACTCAAATCGTTGAGCATCCATCATTAGATGATATGCGCCGCGGTATTATTGATGAGTTGGCAGATAACGGCTATGTCGAAGGTCAAAACCTAACTGTTAATTTTCAAAGTGCACAAGGGAATACAGCGACCGCAGGACAGATTGCCAAGCAATTTGCAGGAGACAATCCAGATGCGATCGTAGCAATCTCAACGCCTTCTGCGCAGTCAGTGGTAGCCGCGACCACCACTATCCCTATTATCTACACCGCTGTATCAGATCCGCTAGGTGCCAAGCTTATCACAGCAGATGGCAAGCCCTTTCAAAGCAATTTGACTGGACTATCAAGCCAGCTGCCATTAGAGCCGCAATTGGATTTGTTACAGCAAATAAAGCCTGACTTGAAGACCATTGGTTATGTCTATAGCCCAGGTGAGGCAAACTCAGTGTCATTGCGTGAAAATCTAAAACAAGCTCTGCCAGCACGAGGTCTGTCACTATTAGACATTCCTGCCAATCGTCCAACGGATATCGGTATGGCGACGCGCAGTTTGCAAGGACGCGCAGATATCATCTATACCTCATTTGACAACAATGTTGCTTCTGCCTTTGAGGCCATGACCCAAGCAGCAAATGAGCTAAAGTTACCGATTATCGCGTCTGATGAATTCAGTGTAAAACGCGGCGCGACTGCTGCGCTTGGTGTTAATGACTATGACTTTGGTCGTACCACTGGCAAGATGGTATATCGCGTATTAAATGGCGAAGCGGTCAATACTATCAAACCTGAAGTCATGAATGACCTGACCTTATATGTCAGTCCTAAGCACGCCAAAACACAAGGTGTCAGCTTGCCAGCAGAGTTACTAAAAAACGCCATCAATGTTGATATTGATGCCGAAACCAAATAAAAAGTAGTAAGCTATCTATTAGCTCGTCAATTATTTATATAGTGTACGGACACACTATTATTTTAGGAGTAAGACCCATGTTGTCTCAAAATCGTTTTGGTCGTTTTAATTTCGGTAAGGCTTTATTATTAGGCGGTGTATGTACGGCTATCTTGACTGGTTGTAACCAATCAGCACAAGATGATGGCTCCACGAATGCTGCCGCTACTGGTGATGCAGCGACGGCTATGAAGACCGTTGCTATTACCGCTATCGTCGAACATCCAGCACTTGATGATGTACGTAAAGGCGTCATCGACGAGCTAAACGAAGCAGGATTTAAAGACGGTGAAAACTTAACGGTTAACTTCCAAAGCGCGCAAGGAAACACTGCTACTGCTGGTCAGATTGCCAAGCAATTTGTCGCTGATGCGCCAGATGTTATCGTCGCTATTGCAACACCATCTGCTCAATCTGTTGCCGCTTCTACTAGCAGCATTCCATTGGTATTCTCAGCAGTTACTGACCCAGTAGCAGCCAAACTGGTACCTAAGCTAGATGGTTCTGGCACCAACGTTACAGGCGCATCAGACGCCTTACCGTATGAGCCACAGATTGATTTGATGCGTCAAATCATTCCATCATTAAAGAACGTCGGTTATGTCTATAGCCCAGGTGAAGTCAACTCAACGATTATCTTAAAAAATCTTAAAGAGAAGCTAACACCACTCGGTATCAATGTACTTGAAGCACCTGCACAGCGTAGTAACGACATTGCGATGGCAGCCCGTAGTCTCGAAGGTAAGGTCGATATGATCTATACTTCAACTGACAACAACGTGGTATCAGCGTACGAGTCACTTTATCAAATCGCCAAACAAAGTAAGATTCCTCTAATTGCCTCAGACACCAGCTCAGTTGAGCGCGGTGCCGTTGCTGCCTTAGGCGTGAACTACTATGAGCTTGGCCGTGAAACTGGTAAAATTGTCGTACGTATCTTAAACGGTGAAAAAGCAGGTGCTATCCCTGTTTATACTCCACAAGCACTTGATCTATACGTCAGTCCAAAACACGCTAAAGAAGAAGGCATCACATTGCCACAAGCGGTTATCGATAAAGCAAAAGAAGTGGTAGAATAACGCACCTTTGTATTTGGCTCACAATAGCAGGTATAAATAGGAAAGCGACACGAATCAATACTGTGTTGTCTACCTTAAAGTATACGGCTAATGATTAAACAAGAAACCCAGCTATGAGTCATTAGGCTGGGCTTCTTGTCTAAACAGAGTCTTTTTTGCAAGCGTGTTTAATAGTGCTGTATTTGTCTGAAAATTTATCTGATACTTGTTAAGTAGATGATATGTTGATTGATTACATTGCAGTGCCTTGAACCATTGCTTCAAACCAAGGTAGCTTATGATCGTTGTTAATCGTGATATGTTTTGGTTTACCCTAACCGCAGATTGCTTAATCTGTTAAATTCACCGCTTAGCTGTTTAGCAGGTAGATGATTTTGGCAATTGCCATTTACTTATCTTGGTACCATACGCTAGACACTTGGTTATGACTTACTGATCTCTTATGTCTTTAATTGCTTTTTTTGGTGCGCTTGAAAGTGGTCTGATTTATGGCCTAGTAGCACTCGGTGTGCTTATCTCATTTCGTACACTCGACTTCCCTGATTTGACCGCTGACGGTAGTTTTCCGTTAGGTGGCGCAGTCGCTGGTATTTCTATCATCGCTGGCATCAACCCATGGTTGGCCTGTGCTTTTGGGATGTTAGCAGGTTCAGTCGCTGGTATCGTCACGGCATGGTTGCATGTCAAACTTGGCATCTTGCAACTGCTTGCCAGTATCTTGGTCATGGTTGCTTTATATTCTGTCAACCTACGTATCATGGGCGCGCCAAACCTACCCCTGCTTGGTGAAACCACAGTGTTTAGCACCTTGGTGACTGATGGTAATGGTTATTGGATGCGCTGCCTGATTATCGGTGTCGTTGTCGCAGCTGCTATGTTATTTTTGAACTGGTTCTATAGCACTGAGACAGGTCTGTCGATGCGTGCTACTGGCTCAAACCTAAGAATGGCACAGGCGCAAGGTATCAATACCTCGTGGATGACCATCATCGGTATGGCGATTTCTAACGGTTTGATTGCCTTAGCAGGTGCGCTGTTTGTTCAGACTCAGGGTGGTGCAGATATCTCAATTGGTATCGGTACAATCGTCATTGGTCTAGCAGCGGTCATCATCGGTGAGACCATCATTCCTGCCAAGCGTATTTGGCTGATCACCTTTGCCGTTGTTGTCGGCGCGGTATTGTACAAACCTGTCTCTTATACACATCTCCGAGCCCACGA